>JACCSF010000056.1 GCA_013813135.1 Thermoleophilaceae bacterium
CGGATGCTATGTGCTGCCCCGGGGCGCCGGTCGGTCGGACCGCCCTTATTGCCGGCCGGCCGCGTTTGCGCCTCCGGCCGCGCCAGAGCCGAGCGCCACCGGCCGCGCCTGGTCGCCCCAGTCGCACGGCGACTGGCGCGTTCCCTCACGCGGGTGACCCACGAGCTGCCCGCCCGGGCAGTCGGCCGCGGCCACCCGGCGGCGCGGGTTCGAGATCCCGAGCAGGCCGAGCAGGCCGCCCAGCGCCACCAGGGCGGTCGCGATCCCCAGGCCCACACGGAACGCATGCACCGACGTGTCCTCGGCCGCCTCGTCCACCGAAGTCTCCACATCCTCGGGCACGCCCGACACCGCCACGGTCGAGAGCGGTTGCTTCTTCGCCTCCTCCACGGCGCGCGCCACCTCGAGCCGCTGCAGTGCCGTCGAACCAATCTCGTCCTCCAGCTTCGCGCCGAACACGCCCGCCACCACGGCTCCCACAGCCGCGATCGCCACCAGCCCCGCCACGCGCGCGATCGCGTTGTTCACACCGGACGCGATGCCGGCGTTGCTCTCGTCGGCGTCCGCCAGCACCGTGGAGGTCAACGGCGCCACCGTCATCGACAGCCCGAGGCCGAACACGACCAGCCCGGGCAGCAGGTCGGTGAGGTAGTCGACGTCGGCGTCGACGCGCCAGAGCAGCAGCGCCATGCCGGTCGCCGCCACCAGCGGCCCCACGCCCATGAAGAAGCGCGGTCCGCGGCGGTCCGCGAGCGCGCCGAAGCGCATCGACAGCAGGAACATCAGCACGGTCACCGGGATGCTCGAGCTGCCGGCCGCCAGCGCGCTGAAGCCGGCCACCTGCTGCAGGAACAGCACGAGGAAGAAGAACATCAGGCCGAGCCCGCCGTACATGAGGAACGTCTCGAGGTTGCCGGCGGCGAAGTTGCGCCGCCTGAACAGAGCGAGCGGCAGCATCGGATGGGAGCTGCGCGCCTCCCACGACAGGAAGCCGGCGAACATCAGCGCTCCGATGACCAGCGGACCGGCCACGACGGGGTCCGCCCACCCGTGCAACGGCTGCTCGATCAGGCCGAACGTGATCCCGGCCAGCCCCAGCGCGCACAGCAGGGCGCCCACCACGTCCACGCGGGCGTTCGGGTCCCGATCGCGCCCCGCCGGCACGACGCGCAGGATCAGCAGCATCGTGACCAGCACGATCGGAACGTTGATCGCGAAGATCCAGCGCCACGAGGCGGCGTCCACGAGCTGGCCGCCGACCACCGGCCCGAGCACGGTTCCGATCCCGCCCCAGGCGGTCCACGCGCCGACCGCCTTGCCGCGCTCGTCGGGGGGGAAGGTCGCGACGATCACCGCGAGCGCCGCGGGCGTGAGCAGGGCGCCCGCCGTGCCCTGGAGCGCACGTGCCGCCACGAGGATCTCGATGGTGGGTGCCAGAGCGCACACCAGGGAGGTCAGGCCGAACAGCAGCACCCCGAGCGCGAACACGCGCCGCTCGCCGAAGATGTCGCCGAACGAGCCCCCGACCAGCAGCAGCGACGCCAGCGTGACCAGGTACGCGTTGGCCGTCCACTGCTGACCCGCGAGGCCGCCGCCCAGGTCCTCGGCGATCGCCGGAAGCGCCACGTTGACCACCGTCGAGTCGATCGTGACGACCGTCGTCCCCAGGATCGCGGCGACCAGAACGAGCGTCTTGGTGCGCTCCGGGAGCGCCCCCTCCACGCCGCCCTTGGCGGCTTCCATCAGCTCGGCGCGGAGCCGTTGACCGAGTCCGCCGCCCGCGGGCTCGGTCCGGTGTACCTGGCCGTCGGCCTGATCAGCCGGCCGTCACGCTTCTGCTCGAGGATGTGCGCCGCCCAGCCGGCGACGCGGGCGCACGAGAACATCGGCGTGAACAGCTGCGGCGGCACCGCGGCGTAGTCCAGCACAACGCCCGACCAGAATTCGACGTTCGTGGCGAGCACGCGGTCGGGCTTGCGCGCCTTCAGCTCGGCCAGCGCGGCTCGCTCGAGCTCCTCGGCCAACTCCAGCCGCGGGGCCCCGATCTCGCGGGCGGTGTGGCGCAGCACGCGGGCGCGCGGGTCCTCGGCCCGGTAGACGCGATGGCCGAATCCCATCAGCCGCTCGCCCGAGTCCAGCGCCCGCTTCACCCAGCGCTCGGCGTCGCCCTCCGCGGCCACCTCGTCGAGCATGTGCAGCACGCGCGAGGGAGCTCCGCCGTGCAGCGGTCCGGAGAGAGCGCCGACGCCGGCCGAGAGGGCGGCCGCCACGTCGGCGCCGGTGGAGGCCACCACGCGCGTGGTGAACGTCGAGGCGTTCATGCCGTGCTCGGCGGCCGAGATCCAGTAGGCGTCGATCGCCTTGACGTGCTTCGGATCGGCCTCGCCGCGCCAACGGATCAGGAAGCGCTCGGGGATCGAGGAGGCCTTGTCCACCTCGCGCTGCGGGACCGGCGGGCGCCCCACACCGCGAGCGGACTGCGCTACGAAGGACAGCGCCATCACGGAGACGCGCGCCAGGTCGTCGCGCGCCTGCTCGTCGGTGATGTCGATCAGAGCCTGCAGGCCCCACTCGGGAGCGAGCATCGCGAGCGCTGACTGGAGATCCGCGCGCGGATCGCCCGTGCGCACGGCCAGCGGGTGCGGCTCGGCGGGCGGCATGCCGGGTTCGAAGCTGCCGTCCACGAGCAGGCCCCACACCTTCTCGAACGGCACCAGGCCGACCAGCTCCTCGATATCGACGCCCCGGTAGCGCAGCGCGCCGCCTTCCTTGTCGGGCTCGGCGATCGACGTGTCGAAAGCAATGACTCCTTCAAGCCCGGAGGGAACCTCGATCAGATCTGTCATTGCCGGCGAGGATACTCGCCCGCGAGCGGCGCTCAGGGCAGTGGGGTGACAGCGTCGCCGACGGCGATCCGGCCGCCGCTGACGATGTCCGCGCGCAGGCCGCCGCGGTGCACGAGGCCGCGCAGGACACCGGGCTGCGTGAGGCCCTGCAGGTGATTGCACGGCTCGCACAGCTCCTGCCCGACGCACTCGACCGCGCCGACCGCGAAGCGCTCGCCGACCAGGTCGTTGAGGCTGATGCCGCGCGTGAGCACCTGGCGGCGCGACGCCGCCGCCGACAGCTCGATGTCGGTCTCCTCGCGCAGGCCCTCCAGCGCTTCGGCCTCGATCAGCGTGAGGTCGCGCGCCTGCCCGTAGCGGTCGCCGACGATCCCGTCCGCCGTCACCTCGACCGCCTCGACAGGCCGCGGCAACTCGCTCTCCGCCGCCGCGACGTGGATTCCCTCGACCGAGCCCGGCACACCGACCAGGGTACATTGCGACCGTGCGGATCCTGGACGAACGCGTCGAGCGCTACCTGCATGAGCTGCAGCCGACACGCTCCGAGGTGATGGCGGAGATGGAGGCGGTCGCGGAGCGCGACGGCGTCCCGATCGTGCACTGGGAGACCGGCCGCTTCCTCGCCGTCCTGTGCCGCACTCTGGATCCGGTCGTGCTCGAGGTCGGCACGGCGATCGGCTACTCGACCCTTCACATGGCCGAGCAGCTCCAGCGCGGCCGCGTGATCACCCTCGAGCTGCGCGAGGATTGCGCGCGCCAGGCGCAGGAGTTCTTCCAGCGCGCCGGCGTGGCCGACCGCGTGGACCTGATCCAGGGCGACGCCCGCGAGACGATCGAAGCGGTCCAAGGGCCGATCGACCTGCTCTTCGTGGACGCCGCGAAGGACGAGTACGAGCGCTACATCGAGCTGGCCGAGCCAAAGCTCTCGGAGCGCGCGGTGCTCGTCGTGGACAACATGCTGATGTCAGGCGAGGTGGCGCTCGCTGACGACGCCGAGACGGAGTGGCGCGGCCACTCGCTGGCCGCCGCCCGGGCGCTCAACGTGGGGCTGCTCGACAGCGACCGCTGGCTCGCCTGTGTGCTGCCGGTGGGCGACGGCATCGCGTTCGCCGCCCGGCGCTAGGTGACCGGCTCGGCCGCGCGCAGCAGCGCCTCCGCGTCCAGCTCCCAGTCGACGCCCAGCAGCCACTGGATGACCGTGCCGTCCAGCAGCGCGATGATCCGGGCGGCCTGGTCCTCGGCAGCGGGCCCGCCGCCGAGCTGGGCCGCCAGCGCGGTCTTGAAGTCGGCGTAGCGGGCGGCGATGAACCGGCGCAGTTGCTCGTCGCGGGGCGCCTCGGCCACGGCTTCGAGGTGGGCGACGATCAGCCAGCGGTGCTCCTCCATCCCGTCGAGCAGCTCGCGCATGCTGTTCGCCGCGCTGCGGCCGGGGATCGACTCGATCAGCGGCATGTACCAGCGCCGGAAGGACTCGAAGATCGCCGCGCGCAGCAGGGCCTCCTTCGAGCCGTAGTGGTAGCCGATCGAGGCGAGGTTGGTTCCCGACGCCGCCACCAAGTCACGCGCCGTCGTCCGCGCATATCCCCTCTGGTGGATGCAACGGATTGCGCCCTCCAGTAATGCCTCCCGATGACCCGCCATCTATACAGATGTATTATACGGGCGTATGAGGATCCTGCTGCTGGTCTTCGCCGTAACCCAGCTTGTCCTCGGTGCGCTGCTCTGGCTGACTCCGGGCTTCTTCTTCGACGACATCGGCCCCTACGGGGTGCGCAACGACCACTACATGGGCGATCTCGCCACCTGGTACCTCGCGCTCGGTGGCGTGGCGCTGGTGGCAGTGAGTCGCCCGGGCTGGCGCCTCCCGGTGCTCGTGCTCGCCTTCGTGCAGTACGCGCTGCATTCCGTTAACCACCTGATCGACGTGGGCGACGCCGACCCCGAGTGGCTCGGCCCGGTGAACCTGGTCTCGCTCGTGCTGACCTCGGTGCTGCTGGGCTGGATGCTCAACGCCGCGCGAGAGCAGGCGCGTTGAGGGTCTTCGTGGCGGGCGCGAGCGGCGCCGTCGGCCGGCCACTCGTGCCGCGGCTGGTCGCCGCCGGGCACGAGGTGACCGGCAC
>JACCSF010000057.1 GCA_013813135.1 Thermoleophilaceae bacterium
GGTGGAGCGAATGACCGCGGCCTCCACCGGCGCCCCAGCGAGCAGGCCAATCTCCGGCGGGGGCCCGGGGGCGTGAGCCCCCGGATGTAAACCGTGTTCCACGATCGCGCCAGGATCCAGGTGCGAGCCGGCGGCGGCGGCAACGGGGTCGTCTCCTTTCGCCGCGAGGCGCACGTGCCGAAGGGCGGCCCCGACGGCGGCGACGGCGGGCGTGGGGGGGACGTCGAGATCGTGGTGGACCCGTCGCTGCGCGACCTCGCCTCCTTCCGGCGCGGCTCGCACTTCAAGGCGCTGCGCGGCGGGCACGGCCAGGGCGCCAACAAGCACGGCGCGACCCCCGAGCGACTCGAGGTGCGGGTGCCGCCGGGCACCGTGGTGCAGGACCCCGAGCGCGGCGACCGCTGGGACCTGACCGCCCCCGGCCAGCACGCGGTGGTCGCCCGCGGCGGCAGCGGGGGCCGCGGCAACAGGCACTTCGCCACGGCTACGCACCAGGCGCCTCGCTTCGCCGAAAGAGGCCTGGCCGGCGAGGAGCGCTGGCTCACGCTCGAGCTCAAGCTCCTGGCGGATGCCGGACTGGTCGGGCTGCCGAACGCGGGCAAGTCGTCGCTGCTCGCGCGGCTGACTCGCGCCCGCCCCAAGGTGGCCGACTACCCGTTCACGACGATCGAGCCGGTGCTCGGCACGCTGGAGCGCGACGACCGCCAGCTCGTGCTCGCCGACATTCCCGGCCTGATCGAGGGCGCCAGCGCCGGCGCCGGCCTGGGGCACGAGTTCCTGGCCCATGTGGAGCGTTGCCGGCTGCTGGTGCACGTGCTCGACCTCGCTCCGCTGGACGGGTCCGATCCCGTAGAGAACCACGTGACGGTCGAGGCCGAGCTGCGCGAGCACGGTCACGGCCTGGCCGACCTGCCGCGCATCCTCTGCCTCTCCAAGGCCGACCTCGTGCCGCCCGGCGTGGTCGAGGCGGCGGTGAGCGACTGGGAGCGGCGTGCGGCCGTTCCGGTGTTCGCGACCTCGGCCGCGACCGGCGCCGGCATCGCGGAGCTGCGCGACGCGGTCTTCGAGCGCGTGCCCGAGGAGGAGGCCGGGCCGGAGCACGGCGAGCAGCCCGCAACGCACCGGGTCTACCGGCCGGGCGAGGGCGACTCGTTCAACGTGGAACGGGTGGGTCCGGGCGCCTTCCGCGTCGAGGGCGGCCGGATCGACCGGCTGATCGCCCGCCACGACATCGAGAACGCCGAGGCGCTGCGCTACGTCGAGGAGCGCCTGCGCTCGCTCGGAGTGATCAGGGCACTGGAGGCCGCGGGCTTCACGCCGGGCGACGACGTGGAGATCGCGGGCGTCGTGTTCGAGCTCGACCCCGGCAGTCCCTTCGCCGACCGGCCAGACATCCGCGGGGGCCCGGGGACGTGAGCCTCCGGCTGATAAACAGTTGCGCCGTGGCTCGCTTCGCCCCCGCGCTCGCGCTCGCCGTCGTGCTCGGCGCCTGCGGTGGCGGTGACGACTCCCAGGAGACCCGACAGGTGGTGCGCGACTTCGTGCAGGCGACCAACAACCGCGACGGCGACAAGCTCTGCGGCCGGCTGCTGACGCAGGAGTACCTGGAGAAGGCCACCGGCGCCACCGGCGACAACGCCGAGGACGCCTGCAAGAAGCAGCTCGACCTGATCACCGGGCTGAAGCTGCGGCTGATCTCGCTCGGGAGGGCCAAGGTGGACGGCGACAGGGCAAGCGTGCGAGCGACCCTCTCGACCGGCGGCCAGCGCTCGTCGCGCACGTTCGAGCTGGCGAAGGAAGACGGGAGCTGGAAGCTCGTCGGCGCGTCGGGCGGGAGCTAGGGATGGCGACCGTCGTGGCCAAGCTGGGCTCGAGCATCGTCGCCGACGACGCGGGCGAGGTGCGCACGGACGTCCTTGCCACGCTCTGCGACGAGGTCGCCGCCCGCCACGCCGCGGGCGACGAGGTGGTGGTGGTGACCTCGGGGGCGATCGCTCGTGGCATGCGCCTGATGGACCTGCCGGTGCGCCCGAGCGCGATGGAGGAGCTGCAGGCCGCCTCGGCTGTTGGGCAGGGCAAGCTCTACCGCCACTACGACGAGCTGCTGCAGGCGCGCGGGGTCAAGTCCGCCCAGGTCTTGCTCACGTTCTTCGACATGTCCGCGCGCACGCACTACCTCAATGCCCGCCACACGCTGCGCAAGCTGCTCGACTGGCGCGTCGTCCCCGTGATCAACGAGAACGACACCACCACCACGGACGAGATCTCATTCGGCGACAACGACTTCCTCGCCGCCCAGGTGGCGATCCTGATCGGCGCCGATCGGCTGGTGCTGCTCACCGACATCGGCGGCCTCTACTCGGCCGACCCGCGCCGCGACCCGTCCGCCCGGCTGGTCGAGGAGGTGAGCGACATCGAGGCGCTGGACGGCTTCGACATCGGCGTGTCGACCTCGCCGCTCGGCTCGGGCGGCATGCGCTCCAAGGTGGTGGCGGCTGAGATGGCCACCGCCGCGGGCATCCCCGTCGCGATCGCCAACGGCGTGGAGCGCGACGAGGTGGCGCGGGCGCTGGCCGGGGAGCCCGCGGGCACGCGCTTCCTGCCTCAGCGCGGGCGCGTGTCGAGCTTCAAGCTGTGGCTGCGCTACGCCAAGCCGGCGCGCGGCCGCGTGACCGTGGACGACGGCGCCGAGCAGGCGCTGCGCGAGCGCGGCACCAGCCTGCTGCCCGTCGGCGTGGTGGAGGTGGAGGGCGACTTCGAGGCCGGCGACGCGGTCGAGGTGCGCTGTGGCGGCAGGCCGGTGGGGAAGGGGATCGTCGGCTACTCGGCGAGCGAGCTCCGCCAGATCAAGGGCATGAAGACCGAAGCGGTGCGGAAGCTGCTCCCGCGGGCGACCGAGGAAGCCGTTCACCGCGACTACTTCGTGCTCGATTGAGGCTGCGCTCCCCGTACGACCGGGAGATCCTCACGCTCGCCGTGCCGGCGCTTGGCGCGCTCGCAGCGGAGCCGCTCTACCTGCTCGCCGACACGGCGATGGTCGGGCACCTCGGCACCGAGGAGCTTGCGGCGCTGGCGATCGCCGCGACGCTGCTGATCGGCGCCTTCACGCTGTTCAACTTCCTCACCTACGGCACGACGGCCCAGGTCGCGCGCCTGACCGGCGCGGCGGAGCACACGGAGGCGGGCCGCCTGGCCTCGCAGGCGCTCTGGCTGGCGTCGGGCATCGGCGTGGTGCTGACGGCTACGCTGGTCGCGCTCGCGGTGCCGCTGGTCGACCTGATGGGCGGGCATGGGCGCACCGGGGACCTGGCGGTGCTGGACCTGCGGATCGGCTCACTGGGGCTGCCCTTCGCGCTGATCGCCCTGGCGGGGCAGGGCTTTCTGCGCGGCGTGTCCGACCTGCGCACGCCGCTGGTGATCGTCGTGGTCGCCAACGTCGTCAACGTGCTGCTGAACCTGCTCTTCATCTACGGCCTCGGCTGGGGGCTGGCCGGGTCGGCCTCGGCCACGGTCGTCGCACAGCTGGGTATGGGCGTCGCATTCGTCGCCGCGCTGCTGCGAGCGCCGGCCGCCTCGCGCCGGCCCTCGTTCGCTGCGATGCAGCCGCTGGCGCGCACCGGCTGGGAGATCTTCGTGCGCACGACCGCCCTGTACGCGTCGTTCCTCGTGGCGAGCGCCGTGCTCGCGCGCGTCGGCAACGACTCGCTCGCCGCCCATCAGGTCGCCTTTCAGCTGTTCGTGTTCCTCGCGCTGGTGCTGGACGCCGTCGCGATCGCCGGTCAGGTGATCGTCGGCCGCTCGCTGGGAGCGGGCGGCGCCGAAGAGGCCTACCGGGCCGCCAGGCGGATGATCGAGCTGGCGGTCGTGGCCGGAGGCGTCTTCGCCGCGGTCATGCTGGCCCTGATCGACGTCCTCCCGCGCGTTTTCACATCCGACCCCGCGGTGATCGACGAGCTGCACAAGATCTGGCCGCTCTTCGCCCTGATGCAGCCGGTCAACGGCGCTGTGTTCGCGCTCGACGGGATCCTGATCGGGGCGGGTGACACGCGCTTCCTGATGTGGGGCATGCTCGTCGCCTCCCTGCTGGTGTTCGTTCCCGTCGCGATCGCGTCGCTCGCCTTCGAGCTGGGGATCGCCGGCGTCTGGTGCGGGCTGCTGGGGCTGATCGCCGTGCGACTGGGAACCTGCGGCTGGCGCTTCAGAGGACGGCGCTGGGCCATCGTCGGAGCGACCCGGGCCCGGGCATAGCCTGGGCGCTGCGCGCGTTCACGTCGGCTCCGCACCGCACGCACTGGAAACGCTCGTTCACCTCGCCGCCGCAGTCGCGGTGCAGGATCAGGGTCGGCGGCCCGCCGTCGGCAGGGGAGTGCCGGTCGCCCCACTTCATCAGCGACACCAGCACCGGCCACAGGTCCATGCCCTTGTCGGTCAGCCGGTACTCGAAGCGCTCGGGACGCTCCTGGTAGGCGCGCTTCTCGAGGATGCCCTCGTCCACCAAGCGGGCCAAGCGGTCGGTCAGCACATTGCGGGCCACGCCCAGCTCGCGCTGGAAGTCGTCGAAGCGCCGCACGCCCAGGACCGCGTCCCGGACGATCAGCATCGTCCAGCGATCGCCGATCCGCTCGAGCGTGCGGGCGACCGAGCAGACCTGGTTGTCGTACGTGCGCGGCAGCATCCCCGGTCAGGGTAGCGCGGTAAGTTGCGTGAGACAACTGGAGCTCGAACCCTGCGCAACCGGCCGAGCCGGCTACTTCGGTCCCCCTCTCGCTTCTCGTTGGGCTGACTCGTCCGACTGTGGTGCGAGCCTCGGTCGATGGCGAGGATCACCGCAGCGAGGGTGAGGTGCCTTAAGTCTGAGCATGCGGGCTCGCGGGTAAGGCTGGA
>JACCSF010000096.1 GCA_013813135.1 Thermoleophilaceae bacterium
GCGCGAGTTAGCCCGGCGCCCGCACCCCCGACCCGCGGCGAGGCGCCCTCCGGCGCCTCGCCGTCGTTTTGAGACCCATGCCCGTGGGTATGCCGAGGCCAGAGCTTTCAAGGAGGAGGTCGAGGGATGAGGAAGTGGCTTTGGGCGGCACTGCTTTGCGGTGTCCTTGCACTGGTGGTCGTCAGCTGCGGCGGTGACGACGACGACGACGGCGGAGGCGGCGGTGACGCCAAGAAGGCCCCGGCTGTCGACGCGAACGCCAAGGGCGACGTCAACTGGTGCATCGGCAAGGACACCAGCGGCGCCTACGGCACGGCGATCGACCTCTTCAAGAAGGAGAACCCGAAGATCACCGTGAAGCTCGTCGAGCTGCCCACGTCCGCCGACGAGCAGCGCGCTCAGCTGGTGCAGCGCCTGCGCGCCAAGTCGGACGAGTGCGACGTGCTTGGCATGGACGTGGTCTGGACCGCGGAGTTCGCCGCGCAGGGATGGCTCCAGGACACCACCGACATCATTGATCCGCGCAAGTCCGACTTCATCGCGTCGACCCTCGAGACCGCCAGCTACGAGGACAAGTACTGGGCGGTGCCGTACCACACCAACGCCGGCTTCATCTACTACCGCAAGGACGAGGTGCCGAAGCTGCCGTCGAGCTGGGAGGACCTCTACGCCGAGGCCGGCAAGGGCAACGGCATCGTCTACCAGGGCTTCCGCTACGAGGGCCTGACGGTCAACTTCCTGGAGCTGCTCTACAGCGGCGGCGGCAAGGTGCTGTCGGACGACGGCAAGGCGGTCGAGGTCGACTCGCCCGAGGCGGAGGCCGCCCTGGCGTTCATGGCGGATGGGATCAAGCAGGGTGACGCGCCCAAGGCGGTGACGACCTACATGGAGGAGGAGTCGCGGCGCGCGTTCGAGTCCGGCAACGCCACCTTCATGCGCAACTGGCCGTACGCCTACTCGCTCGGCAAGGAGTCGAAGATCGCGAACGACTTCGACGTCGGCACCTTCCCGAGCTTCAAGGGCGGCGACCCGGCCAGTGTGCTCGGCGGCATCAACCTCGCCATCTCGGCCTACTCCAAGAACCCGGACGCCGCGGCAGCGTTCATCGACTACGCCACGGGCGAAGCGGTGGAGAAGGCGAACTTCCTCGAGTCGGCCTCGCCGCCGGCGTCCGCCGCGGTCTACGACGATCCGCAGGTGCAGAAGAAGTACGCGTTCGCGTCCGATCTGAAGGCGGCCGTCGAGCAGGGCCAGTCGCGCCCGGTGTCGCCGGTCTACTCGCAGATCTCCGAGGCGATCTACAACAACGTCCACGACGCGCTTCAGGGCAAGGCGGAGCCGAAGGACGCCGTGAAGCAGATGTCTGACGACATCCAGAAGGCACTCGAGACCTTCTAGAAGATGGAAGCCGCCTCCGCAGCGGTTAGGCAGAAGCAGAAGCGGCGCTCCGGCTTCTCGGCGGAGCGCCGGCTCGGCACTGCGATGATGGCGCCGTCGCTGGTGGTGATGGCGCTGGTGGCGGCGTTCCCGATCGGCTACGCGATCTGGCTGTCGCTCAACGAGTACAGCGTCCGGACGCCGGGCCTGTCGCGCTTCGTCGGGATCGACAACTACACCGAGGCACTCGGCGACAGCCGCTTCTGGGACGCCTTCAGAGCCACCTTCATCTTCACGGGCATCTCGGTGTCGATCGAGCTCGTGCTCGGCGTCGCGTTCGCGCTGGCCATGCACCAGGCGTTCAGGGGGCGCGCCGTGCTGCGCGCCACGGTGCTCGTGCCGTGGGCGGTGCTGACCTTCGGCACCGGGCTGCTGTGGCGGTCGATCTTCGAGCCGAACCTGGGCTTTGCCCCGTCGATGCTCTCGGCGCTCGGGCTGCCGGGCGGCGACGTGCTCTGGTACGGCGAGGACGGCTGGGCGATGGCCACACTGATCTTCGCCGACGTCTGGAAGACGGCCCCGTTCATGGCGCTGCTGCTGCTGGCCGGCCTGCAGGTGATCCCCGAGGAGGTCTACGACGCCGCCAAGGTCGACGGCGCGACGGCGTGGCAGCGCTTCACGCGCATCACCCTGCCGCTGCTGAAGCCGGCGATCCTCGTGGCGCTGCTGTTCCGGACGCTGGACGCGCTGCGCGTGTTCGACCTGCCGTTCGCGCTGACCAACGGCGCCAACGGCACGACCACCCTGTCGCTGCACGCCTACAACGAGCTGACCAAGAACCGGCTGGTGGGGGAGGGCTCGGCGCTGGCGGTGCTCACGTTCGTCGTCGTTATGACGGTGTCGTTCCTCTACATCCGCTTCGTCGGCGGGAACATCCGGGCGATGGCGGAGGAGTCGTGACCAGCGAGGCCGCGCGTGTGGCGGGCGCCCCGGCGCGCGCCGGCGCGCGCATCAGCCAGGAGAAGCGCCGGCGCGACCGGCGCAACCGGATCCTGCTCTGGGCCGCGGTCGTGGCGATCATGGTCTTCTGCCTGTTTCCGTTCTACTGGCTGATCAACACGTCGCTGAAGACCGGGCAGGACCTGTCCACCGCGAAGATCTTTCCGCCGAACCCGTCGCTCGACAACTACAAGTCGATCTTCGAGGACTCGAACTTCACGACGGCGCTGCGCAACAGCGTGATCGTGTCGGGGATCACCACGGCGCTGGCGCTGGTGATCGGGTCCTTCGCCGGCTACGCGCTGGCGCGGCTGCGCTTCCGCGGCAAGTTCATCATGCTGGCGATCATCCTCTCGATCACGACGTTCCCGCCGATCGCGATCGCAGCCCCGCTGTTTAAGTTCTGGACCGACCTGGGCATCTACGACACCCTGCTCGGTCTGGTCCCGCCGTTCCTGGCGTTCACCCTGCCGCTGACGATCTACGTGCTGGCCTCGTTCTTCAAGGAGATCCCAAAGGACCTGTCGGAGGCCGCGCTGGTGGACGGCGCGACGCACTTCCAGGCGTTCCGCAAGGTCGTAATGCCGCTGGCGGCGCCCGGGCTGGTGACGGCCGGGCTGCTGTCGTTCATCTGGGCATGGAACGAGTTCCTGCTGGCGATCACGCTGACGAGCTCGCCGTCGGCGCGGCCGGTGCCACCGGCGCTGGCGTTCTTCACGGGCAGTCAAAAGTTCGAGGTGCCGCTGGGGACGATCACGGCAGCCACGGTCGTGGTGACGGTGCCGCTGGTGGCGCTGGTGCTGATCTTCCAGAAGCGGATCGTGGCGGGGCTGACGGCGGGCGCGGTCAAGGGCTAGGCCCGGCGCGCCTTGGTGGCCGATGTCGGGTATGACACAAGGCCGCCGTCGACGGGTCGACGCGCTTTTTCTGAGCGGCCAGCTACCGGCAGTCGCGAGCGCGTCGAGGCGCTCGGCCGGCGCCTGGAGGCAGACCCGATGCAGCTGCTGGGGCGATGGAACTGGTGGGCGCCGGCCCGCTGTCGCGGCTGTACGCGCGCGTCGGGCTCAAGGAGGTGAGCTAGCCTGGCCGTCCGATGAGGGACGGCGTCGTCTACCAGATCTACCCGCGCTCGTTCCAGGACTCCGACGGCGACGGCGTGGGAGACCTGGCCGGCATCCGCTCGCGACTCGACCACCTGGTCTGGCTCGGGGTGGACGCGCTGTGGATGTCGCCGATCTACCCGTCGCCGATGGCCGACTTCGGCTACGACGTGGCCGGCTACATGGACGTCGACCCAGTCTTCGGCGACCTGGCGCAGTTCGACGCGCTGACCGAGGCCGCGCACGAGCGGGGACTGCGCGTGCTCATGGACGTGGTGCCGTGCCACACCTCGATCGAGCACCCCTGGTTTCGCGAGCACCCCGACTGGTACATCTGGGCCGACCGGCCCAACAACTGGATCTCCGCGTTCGGCGGCTCGGCCTGGGCGCCGCGCGACGGGCGCTACTACCTCCACTCGTTCTACCCCGAGCAGCCCGACCTCGACTGGCGCAATCCCGAGGTGATCGAGGCGATGCAGGACGCGCTGCGCTTCTGGCTCGACCGCGGAGCGGACGGCTACCGCGTCGACGCCATCGACCGCCTGCTCAAGGACCCGCAGCTGCGCGACGACCCGCCCGCCTCCCAGCCGTTCGGGCTGCCGCTGCGCGAGGACGAGGCGAAGCTCGCGCTGACCAACTCGCGCAACGCGCCCGACACCGGCGCCGCGCTCGCCAAGATCCGCGAGGCCTGCGGCGACGCCTTCCTCGTCGGCGAGGTGTACCTGCCCAGCGCGCGCTGGCAGCCGTACTCGGACTACTTCGACGCTGTCTTCGCCTTCGAGCTGCTGCACTCGCCGTGGGACGCCCACCTCCTGCGCGCCGCGATCGAGGCGACCACGCGCCAACCGCGCCCGGCGTGGGTGATGTCCAACCACGACTTCGGCCGGCT
The DNA here is from genome assembly GCA_013813135.1 of Thermoleophilaceae bacterium. GTDB lineage: Bacteria > Actinomycetota > Thermoleophilia > Solirubrobacterales > Thermoleophilaceae > JACVRW01. The sequence goes on from JACCSF010000096.1 coordinate 4,366, forward strand.
CTCAGCTCGCTTCGGCGAGCGGAACGCCCGCGCGGCGGCGATGCTGCTGCTGACGCTGCCCGGCCCCGCCTTCCTCTACCAGGGCGACGAGATCGGCCAGGGCGAGGGGCCGCCCGGCGCGACGCGCTTCGACCGCGCCGGCCGCGACCGGCACCGCCACCCGATGCAGTGGGAGGGCTCTCCAAGAGGCGGCTTCACCACCGGCGAGCCCTGGCTGCCGCTCACAGATCCGGCGGAGCGCAACGTCGCCGGCCAGCGCGACGACCCCACTTCGATGCTGTCGCTGGTCAGGGAGCTGATCGCGCTGCGGCGCGAGCTCGGCGAGCAGTTCGAGCCGCTCGACGCGGGCGAGGGCATCGTCGCCTTCCGCCGCGGCGGCCACACGGTTGCGATCAACACCACTTCCGAGCCGCTCCGGGTGGCGCTCGAAGGCGAGCTGTGTATACAGACGGCGGCCGGCGCGTTGCAAGATGGCAGGCTGGCCCCACACGCCGGGGCGATCGGCGTAGATTAGAGCCGCTTTCCGGGGGGTACTCCGGGGACGAGGAGGGAGAGCTTGCACGGACGACATCTGCTTGCCGCGTTTGCGCTCATCGGGAGCGCGGCGCTGGCCGCGTGTGGCGGGCCGTCGGCCTCTACGACACGTGGCCCGGGCTGATCATCCCGTACATGACCTTCACGCTGCCGCTCGCGATCTACACGCTGTCCGCGTTCTTCCGCGAGATCCCCTGGGAGCTCGAGCAGGCGGCGCATTCCGCAAGATCATCGTCCCGCTGGCCGCGCCGGGCGTGTTCACCGCGTCGATCCTGGTCTTCATCTTCGCCTGGAACGACTTCATCTTCATCTTCGCCAACACACTCACCTCGACCGACAACGCGCGCACGGTGCCGGCGGCGCTGGCCTTCTTCACGGGGGCCTCGCAGTTCGAGCAGCCGATCGGAGCCGTCTGCGCCGCCTCGGTCGTGGTCACGGTTCCGTTCATCATCATGGTGCTGATCTTCCAGCGCCGGATCGTCGCGGGCCTCACCGCCGGCGCGGTGAAGGGATAGGAGGGGACACAGATGGCCCAGATCACGCTCGACAAACTCACCAAGCGCTACCCCGACGGCTTCGAGGCCGTGAAGGAGATGAGCCTCACGGTCGAGGACGGGGAGTTCGTCATCTTGGTCGGCCCGTCGGGCTGCGGCAAGTCCACCGCCCTGCGCATGATCGCCGGGCTCGAGGACATCACCGACGGCGAGCTGCGCATCGGCGACGAGGTCGTGAACGACAAGGCGCCCAAGGATCGCGACATCGCGATGGTGTTCCAGAACTACGCGCTCTATCCGCACATGAGCGTGCGCGACAACATGGGCTTCGCGCTCAAGCTGCGCGGGACGGACAAGGCGGAGATCGACAAGAAGGTCGAGGAGGCGGCGCGCATCCTCGACCTCGAGCAGCACCTCGACCGCAGGCCGGCCAACCTCTCGGGAGGCCAGCGCCAGCGGGTGGCGATGGGCCGGGCGATCGTGCGCGACCCCGCCGCGTTCCTGATGGACGAGCCTTTGTCGAACCTCGACGCAAAGCTGCGCGTGCAGATGCGCACCGAGGTCTCGAGGATCCAGAAGAACCTAGGTACGACGACGATCTACGTCACGCACGACCAGACCGAGGCCATGACGCTCGGCGACCGTGTTGCGGTTATGCGCTCCGGACTGCTGCAGCAGGTGGGCAGCCCGATGGAGCTCTACAACCACCCGCTCAACCTGTTCGTGGCCGGGTTCATCGGCTCGCCGGCGATGAACTTCATGCCGGCGACGGTGGAGGGCGAAACGGTCAAGCTGCCGATCGGCGACGTGAGGCTGCCGGATGAGGTGCATGGGCGCTTGGGCGGCACGGAGGGGAAGACGCTGATCGCCGGCGTCAGGCCGGAGAACTTCGAGGACGCCTCCCTGGTGGGGGACGCCCGTGACCGCGGCTCGACCTTCCCGGCGCACATCGAGGTGCTCGAGTCGCTCGGCTCGGAGCTGTACGCGCACTTCACGGTGGCGTCGGAGCAGCAGATCGAGTCGCAGGAGCTGCGCGAGCTGGCGGAGGACGTCGGCGGCGGTGAGGTTCCGATGGCGGGGGAGGAGGGCCGCATCGTGGCCCGGCTCGACCCGGCTTCGGAGGTGCGCGTGGGGCAGGAGTCCGAGCTGTGGGTGGACGCCACGCGCGTGCACCTGTTCGACCCGGAGGACGGGCGCAACCTGACCACCGACGCGAAGGGGCCGGCCGCAGTGGACGGTGGCCAGGGCGGGCGCGACCCCGAGGCCGCGCCGCCGCCCGCAGAGACGCGCTAACCGGGAACGGTCGCCCAGCGAGCAGGAGGACGCGCGTCGGTCCTGAAGTCGCGGTTATGACGCCGCGATTCGGTCGAACCGTTGTCAAGAACGACGAAACGCTCCTGGCCGCCACCGTCGACGTGCTGGCAGGGACGCTGGGACTGCGGGACGGGCATACCGGCGAGCATTCGAATCGCGTGGTGGAGGTGGCCTGCCGGATCGGCGAGCGGCTCCACCTCGGGCGCCGCGAGCTGCGCGACCTCGGGTACGCGGCGCGGCTGCACGACATCGGCAAGGTCGGGGTGCCGGACGCGGTGCTGCACAAGGCGGGGCCGCTGGCCGATGACGAGCGGCTGATGATCCAGGGCCATTCCGTGTGGGGCGCGGACCTGGTGGGACGCATCCCCGGGCTGGAGGACGTGGCCCGGATCGTTCGCCATCACCACGAGCGCTACGACGGCGAGGGCTACCCGGACGAGCTGGCCGGACGTGACATCCCGCTGTCCTCACGGATCTTGACCGTGGCCGACGCGTACGTGGCGATGACGGAGGACAGGCCGTACCGGCGGGCGCGACCACGGTTCGAGGTGGACCGGGAGTTCCGCGACTGCGCGGGGAGGCAGTTCGATCCGTATGTGGTGGAGGCGCTGCGGGAGGCTGTGGCGGCGCCTGGCGGTTAGCAGGGGGCAGCCCCCTGTGGCGCGTGGTGCAGCGGTACCGTCGCCGCCAAGATGCCGAATACCGGCTGCGGGTGATGCGAGCGCTGTGGACACCGGCGGCCGAGGTCGGCATCGCCATTCCGCATCCCCCGAGTCCGATCTCGACGCCGACCCGGCCTGGGTCATCTTCGACGCCCTGCCCGGGGTCCCCATTCCCCGAGGCCGGCGACGCGGGGCTCGAGGGCCCGCGCTTCCCGGCGATCGCCCGGTCGATGGGCCAGCTGCTTGCCGCCTTCCGCCGGCTGCCGACCGCTGGGCTCGAGCTCGACGACCTGTGGGCCGCTCCCGGGCGCCTCGCCGCTCGCGCGGCGCGCTGGGTCGAGGAGCTCCCGGGCCTGGCCGCTACGGAGCGCACCGCGCTGGCCGGTCTCCTCGGTCACCTGCCTGCCCTCTTCGCGAAGCGGCCAGTGGTACTCGCCCACGGCGACTTCGCGCCGGTGAACGTGCTGACCGACGGCGCGTCGGTGACCGGACTGCTCGATTTCGAATCGGTGCGGCTGGCCGATCCGCTCTTCGACGTGGCCTGGTGGGCGTGGGCGGTGAGCTTCTCGTCACCCTCAGTCCTCGACGCGGCGTGGCCGGGGTTCTTGCAAGGGGCAGGCATCGACGCGACCGACCCGGAACTGGCTGTTCGCGTCCGTTCGCTCCAGCTGCCCCGGATGCTCGAGCTCCTCGCCGACACGACAAGCCTCGATCCCGATGTGCAGCGCATCGTGGCCGACCGGCTGCGGGCCATGCTTCGCCGAAACTGCCGGGATTCCGTCGGATAGCGCTGCTGCCTTGCGGGCTGTCCGCTCACCGCCCCGGCAGCGAGGGTTCCTCAGCGGTACTGCGCGGGTCGATGAGGATCTTCGCGTGCTTCTCCGGATCGCCGAGGGCGGTGAAGGCCGCCTCGACCCCCTCGAGCCCGACCTTGCCGGTGATGAGCAGGCGGGGGTCCACGTCGCCCTCGGCCAGCATGTGCAGGGTGTCGCGAAACTCGAGCGGCGTGTAGCCGACCACGAACCGCAAGTCGATCTCCTTGTTGATCGCCATCGCCGGCTTGAACCGGTCGGGGCCGACGCAGACGCCGACGACGACGACGCGCGAGAACAGCGGGGCGCTGTCGACGATCGTCTCGATCACGCCCGGGACACCCACGCATTCGAAGATCACCGGGTGCTTGGGCGGCGCACCGAGCTTCTCCGCGAGGCGCCACACATGCCACCACCCGACGGGCAGGCGGCCGAGCCTCTCGCGGGTCCCGACGGCGAGCTCGAGCGCCGAGGGGATGTCTACGAGGTGGCCGCGATCGCCCGCGGCGGAGAACGGGGAGGCCTCCGCGGGGTCCACCACGACGTCCGCACCGCAGGCCTTCGCGAGCGCACGGCGCCCCGGTGAGAAGTCACTGGCCACGACCGTGCGCACGCCCTTGGCCCTGAGCATCAGGATGACCCCGAGGCCGACCGGCCCGCAGCCGATCACGATCGCCACCTGCTTCTTGCCGACCTCGCCGCGGCGCACGGCGTGCCAGGCCACGGCCATCGGCTCCGTCAGGGCCGCGACATCGGGCCCCAAGCCGTTGGGCACCGGCAGCATGAGCGATTCCTGAGCGAGCAGCTGCTCGGCATAGGCGCCGGGCGCGTGGACCGACAGACCAACGGTGTCGACGCCATGAGCGCTTCGGATGAGCGGCAGAGCGACGACAGACGCCCCGATAGGAACGTCACGTTTGGAACCCGGGCCGTACTCGGCGACCTCGCCGCAGAACTCATGGCCGAAAACGACGGGCTCATGCGACCGGCCGAAGCGGTCGTAGCCCGCCTGCTCGGCCAGGTCGGCCCAGTCGTCGAGACCGTGGCGCGCGTGCAGGTCCGACCCGCAGATCCCGCAGCGCAGCACCGTGAGACGCACCTGCCCGCGCCCAGGCGTCGGCTCCGGCCGCTCGACAACCTTGAGGTCGGCGTTCTGGCAGACGACGGCCTTCATCGAGTACGGAGCAGGCGGAGGGAGCCAGTCATGCGCCGACTCTTGCACACGAGCTGTCGGCGGGGGCCACGCGCGGCGCTCAGCGGCGCCCGGCTCTCGCGCGAAGATGGCATGGATCGGGGCCTCCCCCGCTCGGCGCGAGACACTCGCGCGTATTGGCAACTGCGGAGCTTCAGAGGAGGCCCCAATGACGATCGTAGCCGGGTTCGACGTGCACCGAGCGCAGATCACTTTCGACGCTCTCAACCAGGACACGGGCGAGGTGAAGCGTGGCCGCGTTGGCGCCACCCCGGAGGCCGTTCGCGAGTGGGCGGGAAGGTTTGGGGGCGAGCAGGTCCACGTCGCGGTCGAGGCGGGCACGGGCTGGCTGTTCGTGTGCGAGGCGCTGCGCGAGGCGGGGGCCGCTGCGCATCTCGCCGAGCCGGCCGAGACGAGCGCGCTGCGGGGACCCAGGCGCAGGGCGAAGACCGACCGCGAGGATGCCCGCTGGCTGCGGACGCTGCTGTGCGAGGGGCGGCTGCCGGAAGCGTGGATCCCGCCGGCGCACGTGCGCGAGTGGCGCACCCGCACCCGTCTGCGCAAGACACTGGTCGACGAGCGCACGCGCTGGCTGGCCAGGGTCCAAGCGACGCTCTTTCACCACGGCGTCGCGGGCGTGCCGGACAAGCTGCTCAGCGCCCTGGGGCGCGAGCTTCTCGCCGGGTTCGAGCTGCCCGAGGCGGCGCGCGAGCGGATCGGCGTCGCGCTCGCTCTGATCGAGGCGATCGATGGCCAGCTCGCCCCGCTCGAGCAAGAGCTGCGTCAGCTCGCCCGTCGCCAGCCGGGCTGTCGGGCGTTGATGCGCCACTACGGCATCGGCGAACTGACCGCGCCGACGATCCTCTGCGAGCTCGGCGACGTGGCGCGCCTGTCTGCCTCGCGCAAGGCGGTGCGTTGCGCCGGGATCGACATCGGCGTTCATCGCTCCGACCGTCGCTCCCGTGCCGGCAAGCTGACCAAGCAGAGCTCGCCGCAGCTGCGCTGGGCGCTCTACGAGTCGGCCCAGGCGGCGTGTCGGCCCACAAGCCCCGACCGGGCCGACTACCTAGCGCTCAAGGCCCGCGGGCTCTCGCACCCGCGGGCGTCGCTGACGATCGCGCGCAAGCTTGCCCGGCGCTGCTTCCACACGCTGCGCGAGCTAGGGCCAGAGGCGCTCGAACCGATCACCTGACCCCGACCAGCCAGCTCCCCCGACCGCTTCCGCCAAGCCCACCATTCCCCAGATGGCACCCAGTCTTCCGGCCAGCTCCCGCGGCTGTTGCGATACCCGCCCGAGGGCGGCGGTCATACGAAGAACGAGCGGCCGGAGTCGTTCCCGGCGGGACGACCCATCAACCATCACGTCGCCGGCCCAAGGGCCGTGGACCCAGATAAGCCCGGGCGCCCGCGGAACGATCGGAGCCGATCGGAGCCACAGCGCTCCACAACCATTCACCGCCATGACTTGACGGAGGCCCCCGATTCAGATAAGCGGCAGCTGCGGCCGCTCGTCCACGGCGATACTCCGAGCTATTCCCGCAGCCCCGCGGCTTCGAGGGTTTCGGCGCGGCTGGGATAAAGCTCGACGCGAACAATCTTGCCGCCGTAGTGGCTCATTGCACGCGGGAAGTCCCGCTCGTTCGTAGCTGCGAACTGGTCTGGCTGACGAGGCCACAAAGTTCCGCTTCCTATGCGGGATTCGCAGCAGGCCGCGCCGATAAGTTTCGCCGCTCCCGAGGGGTCTGTAGCTGGATAGCCCGACCGACGTCGAGACGCTCGGCTTCGAGAAGCGCCTGGACTTCCGTTACGCCGAGGGCGAGCGCTGGGTCGAAGTGGAGCCCTCCGGCGCCGTGACGACGCTCACGCTCGCGCTGCCGCGCGAGGGCCAGTCCGCGGGAATCGTAACGCGCGTGGTGTTCAACACCGAGGACGTCGACGCGGACCATGCCGACCTGCGGGAGCGTGGGGTCGACGTGGACGACGCGATCATGTGCGCGGGAGATCCCGTCGTCTCCTGGGGCGGCGCCATCCAGGCGGGCATCGCCAGATACCGTCGGGCCGCCAATGGCGAGATCAAGCGGCTCGGAGGACGTACTTCGAGAAGACTCCGTCCTGCGAGTGTTCGGCGTCGGTGATCTCGAAGCCGCTTCGCCGAATCATCGGCTCGAGAACCCAGCTGAAGGTGGAGTGCTCGTCACGAACGTGCTCTTCGAGCTCCGCCCGGCTCCACTCCCCCTCGACGGCGTCGCCGCCCGTAGCGCACCACGCCTCGATCCGATCCTCCGCCTCGGAGGGAGCGAAGTCGTAGACGACGTCCCACAGCCGGAGGACACCGCCCGGTCGGATTAAACGATGAAGTCGATCGAGCGCCACTGCTTTCCAGAAGTCTGGAAGGTGATGCAGGGCGAACCGGGAGTAGATGAAGTCGGCCGGGCTTCCGATGTGCTCGTAGGTCAGGAAGCCTGCTCGGACCGCCTCGATGTTGCTCAGGCGTAGCGCCTTGGCCTTGGCCTGAAGCTGGTGCAGCATGAGCGGCGAAACGTCCACGGCGATCAGCTGGGCGCACGCCGGCGAGACTTCAACGGTGAACTGCCCCGTCCCCGCCCCGAACTCGACTACGAGGGACTCTCGCGTCAGGCCCAAGTCCTTGAGGAGAGCGACCTCGCTGGCAGCGCTCGCGTCCTCCTTGGCGTCGTAACGCGCGACATGGCTTGGGTCGAGGTTCTCCCTGCCGGCGTAGTTCAACTCATCTATGAACCACGTCGGCGTGAAGCGAGGCGGGCGGTCCGAGGTCACGCCGATCATGGTGCCAGTCAGCGCCCCGCTGCGACTCTGAACGAGACCGGGTCGAGCCGCTCGGCGCGGAATGCAGAAGTGAAGACCTCAGTCGACCCGGGCGCACTGAGCGCTGCCACAACTCGTCCACGAGCGGCGTGCCAGCTACCACAGGACAACCGTGGCGCTGGTGGTCACGTGGAGGGGAGCCGGACGTCCGTCGGGCACGTTGGAGCGGGGATGGCCGGGACGGGCCCGGCACTGACGCGGCCGCCGCCTGGGCCGCTCTGGCACGCACGACAGCTTTTCGTCCGGAGCGGCAGTGAAGCGCGCCTGCTCGGAGTCTCGGGATCGCCGAGCGTCCAGGCCAGAACGCGGCGAATCGGCGGTCTACTCGGCTGGCTCGGCGTGCACGATCACGGGGCGCCCGCCTTGGTCCTGCCAGCGCGAGCGGATCGTGACGTCGCCGGTGTCGCCCGAGTAGGAGATCATCGCCACGCTCTCCGTGTCGCCCACGTCGACGCTCAGCACGTCGGCGCCCGTGACCGGCTGCGGCAGGGCTTGGGCAATCTGAGGAACCTGCGGGCGCAGGTGCTCGGAGAAGTCCGCCACGACTGCGTCCATGTCGCCGCGCACAACCGCGTCAGCATGCTGCTTGACGTGATCCCGTGTCTGTTGATCGTCCATGTCTCTCCTCCGAATGGGTGCGCATGGGCTCCGGTGGCCCAATGCGCCAAATGTACCCGGCCCCCGACCGGCCGGGCTGCGTCGGCTGGTTCCTCGATCAACTCGACACTCTCGCCGCGCGCGTCGTCGACGAAGAGCGCGAGCCGCGCCACGTTCTGCCGCCAGCGATCGGCGGAGGACGCTGTCGGCCATGACGAACACCGCATTGCTTGACGCTGCCGGCCGCCGGCGCTTATCGGCCAATACCTGGCTTCCACTGTGGTCGGCCGCCCCGGAACAAGGGCCTCCGGTATCCGCCCGATCCGCCCTCCGTGGAGGAGATCGTGACGGTAATGCGCTACGCCGGCGACTCTCCCTATGACCTGCGGGCTCGAGCCCTGATCGTCCTGCTTTGGCGCGCCGGGCTGCTGATCGCTACTGAGCGCGTAGAGTCGTCGCCCCGAAGCGCCAGACGAGGTTTCGCTACGAAAGGAGGGAGCGCATGCTGGGAGAGCATCCGATCGACGTCGTCCTGCTTGCCACCGACCTTGAGTCGTCCAAGCAGTTCTATGCCGGCAAGCTCGGCCTCGAGATTCTGAACGAGGATGAGGCGGCGATCACCTACAAGTGCGGCGGGGACAGCCAACTGGCCGTCACGAAGAGCACAACGGGCACGGCCGACGAGCAGACCCAGGCCGGCTGGCGGGTGGACGACCTGGCCGCCGAGCTCGCCGAGCTGCGGTCTCGCGGTGTCGAGATCCAGGACTACGACATGCCTCGTCTGAAGACGGTCGACGGGGTCGCGGACCTGGGGTTTGCGCTGATGGCCTGGATCGTCGATCCGCACAAGAACGCGCTGGGCATCATGCAACTGAAATAACCGTCAAGTCTCCTTTCGGCGGGCAGCTGTGGCGCTGCCCTCATCGCGTAGCGCGATGGGGAGCTGACGGTCGGCGATGACGCTCGCATCTCGTCCGGAACAGCAGCGGCGGTCGCGCCCATGAACGCTTCTGCATCTCGCGCGTTAGCAGAAGCCAGTCGGCTCCAAACGCGTTCCGAGCACGCGCCGGATGTGCCCCGACAGACGCGGCGACGATCGCTCGAAGGGCCAGAGTGCTGTGCGTCACGTCACCTTGAGCTTTCGACCGTGCGTCGAGCGGGCATCCGCGTCGTGTTGCGCGGCTGCTGCTCGCGCTCCAAGCGGAAGTGCGGCGCCACGCTGTGCGTTACTCGCGTATCCGGTTGAGTCCTCCGCACACGGCCTCGTCTTTCTCGCAGCGTTTCGGGAGGCATTTCGGCCGGGATCGGCCAACAACGGCCGCGAGCCGGGCGCTCACGAAGCTGCGCGGTCATCTCTTTGGCGCTTCCTGCCAGCAGGGCCTTCCCTTCGACCCCGAGCTCCGGCGTTCAGTAGCTGAACACCGTGCCCGCGTCGTCCCCGAGCCACTCCCACATCGGTGTGGCGCCCGCCAGCCGTGCGTTCGGGACGAAGGCGGTCTCATCGAGTTTGCGGGACTTGGCGCAGATCGGGCAGACCAGCAACTCGCCTCCACCCTGCGCGAACTGCTCGAAGAGCCGGGCGAGTGGCGGGCAGCCGTCGCACGCGACCCCCTCCGCATGGCCCGGCACGCCGAGTCGCACGGCTTCCTTGGTCAGGAACATGGCGGCCTCCTTGCCTTGCTCTAGGGCAGCGCCGGCGACCAGGAACGCCACGGTGACGCGCTCGGCGTCCTCAAGTCCCGTCGCAAGGTTGATGAGCACCTTGTTGGCCATCAGACTCTTCCTTTCTGGGGTCAGCGCCCCAGCTCGTCCCGGGTGTCGCTTCGGTCTGAAGTTACCCCGTCGCCCGGTGCGGCGCGCAGTTGCGTCCTGTCGCCTCTGGGTTTGACGTGAGGCGGTCGAGGCCGGCCGCCCGACCCGCGTGCGGCTCGTCGGCTGGTCGGGCAGCCGTTCCGGATCAGGCGGACGTGGCGGCGGCGAGCGCCATGACGTGGCGGTGGTCAGCGGCTTGCCGCCGATGCCCCAATCGCCGCTGTTGACGTGCTCGACGACGACCGAGGTCATGCCGCGCATCGCCTCGCCCTCGATCGCGACCATGGCGTCGGTGAGGCGTTCGACGATCTGTCGCGTCTGCTCAAGGACGAGATGCAGAAGCGTTCGCGGGCGCGATCGCCGCTGCTGTCCCGGACGAGCAGCGACAGTCCTCTTCGCCTCCCGGCTTGCTCTCGCATCCCCATGCAAGCGACGCTCGCGCCACACCGTCGAATGGGTGCCCAGTGCGGCGGCGGACCCTCCCACCCCCCCATGCCTTGCCGTCGAGCGCCGGTCCGGGCCGGAGCCCTGCGAGATTGCCGGCGCCGTTTCCTTTTCTCGGCCTGGGGTAGGATCCGATTGACGTGTCCTACATACGTAGGACTCTCGGTCTTACAGACGTAGAGCTCTCGGGTTTTGCGCGGACGGTCACGAACACGCGACGAGTCGAACGGCGGGGATCACGCCGATTACTCGGTTGCGCGGACGGCGCATCGCCGAGGCCTCAACCACTAACGCACCTGGCTCAGAGGAGATAGGTATGCGACGACGGTTCTCTGTTTTCCTGCTCGGGGCTCTGGCTGCCCTGGGGATCATGGCCGCGCCCGCGGTAGCCACACATGACGGCGATACCGACGCGACTGGGATGACCAAGCTCTTCAACGCCCCCAACTCTTCCACGCCCCAGGCGATCAACTCGGACATCGCGTTCTGGGGAAACAAGGCCTATGTGGGCAACTACGACGGGTTCCGGATCTTCGACGTCTCGAATCCGGGCAGCCCGGCACTGCTGAACGACTTCAAGTGCCGCGGTCCGCAGAACGACCCGGTGATCTGGAAGAACCTGCTCTTCCTCGCGGTCGACCGGACCCAGACGGGGCCGGAGTGCGGCTCGGAGGACACCTTCAATCCCGACGGGACGCGCGCCGACGACGACCCCAACGGCTGGGAGGGCGTGCGGATCTTCGACGTCAGCAACCCTGCGGCGCCGAAGCAGATCAAGAGCGTCTACACCGACTGCGGTGCGCACACGATCACGCTCTA
>JACCSF010000102.1 GCA_013813135.1 Thermoleophilaceae bacterium
GCGCGGGGCAGGCCGCTGGGCCGGACCACCACTGCCCTCGGCGGTGCGCCGCGCGCGTCGCGTCCGGGACGGCGCCGCGACGGCCCCCGATGTGGCAACGGCCGGCTCGGCCGCCAGCGCACCGGTCGCGAAGGCGGGCACGAGCCCGCCGTGCTGCTCCATCACCAGCCGGCGACGGCGCATGTAGACCCGCTCGCGCTCCTTCCACTCCACCAGGACCGGAGTGGCGATGAAGATCGACGAGTAGGCGCCCGAGGCCACCCCGACCAGCAGGGCGAAGGCGAAGTCCCTGAGCGTCTGGCCGCCGAAGAGCATCAGCGCGCCCACCGGCATCAGCACGGTGAAGCTGGTGGCCAGCGATCTGGTCAGCACCTCGGACATCGAGCGGTTCGCGATCTGCGAGAACGTCGCGCGCGGCATGCGCGGCACGTTCTCGCGGATTCGGTCGAACACGATGATCGTGTCGTAGAGCGAGTAGCCCATGATCGTGAGCAGCGCCGCCACGGTCGACGTCGTGACCTCCCGCTCGGTGAGCGCGTAAACGCCCGACGTGATCAGCAGGTCGTGCGCCAGCGCGATCAGGATCGGCACCGCGAACTTCCACTCGAAGCGGAAGCCGATGTAGATGGAGATCAGCAGCAGCGAGGCGATCACCGCAATCAGCGCGGTGCGGGCGATCTGCTCGCCGAACGTGGGCCCGATCGAGCTGGAGGAGAAGTCGTCGACCGCCACGCCGAACCCGTCGTCGAGCGCCGCCTCGACCTGGTCCACCTTGTCCGGCTCGAGCTGCGGCACCGAGATCTGGAACACGTTGCTCCCGAGCTCGGGGTCGTTGACGTCCTGGATCTTGGCGTCCCCGTAGCCGAGCGGCTCCAGCACGCCGCGCACCTGGTCCACGTCGGCCTGGCGCTGCAGCGGTGTGGTGATGCGCGTGCCCGACTCGAAGTCGATGCCGAAGTTGAGCCCGAGCGTGGAGATCGCGATCGCGCCGACGGCCAGGATCGCTCCCGAGACCGAGAAGAACCAGCGCGCCTTGCCCATGAAGTCGAAGCGCTGCCAGCTCATGCGCTCGGGTCCGGCGCCCAGAGCACTCGGCGAACGCAGCAGCCGCGTGCGGGCCATCGACCCGAGGATCGCCGAGGTGGCCAGAACGGCAGTGAACAGCGACACGAGCGTGCCGATCCCGAGCGTGAAGGCGAAGCCCTTGACGCCGGCCGTCGCGAGCGTGAACAGGATGAACGCCACGCCGACGGTCACGACGTTGGCGTCGATGATCGTTCTGAGCGCCTTTGAGTAGCCGGCGGCGATGGCGGCCGGGATCGACCTGCCCCCGCGCACCTCCTCCTTTATCCGCTCGAACATGACGATATTGGCGTCGGCCGCAACCGCCAGCGTCAGCACCAGGCCCGCGATACCGGGCAGCGTGAGCGTGATCGGGATCAGCTTGACCAGGGCGAACAGGAACGCCGCGTAGGTGAGCAGGGCCGCCGTGGCCACAAGGCCCAGCACCCGGTAGAAGAGGAGCAGGAAGACGATCGTCAGGGCGAGACCGACGGCGCCGGCGATCAGGCCCTGATTGAGGGCCTGCTTGCCGAGCGTGGCGGACACCTGCGTCTCGGAGATCAGCTTCAGCTCGATCGGGAGCGCGCCGATGCGCAGGCTCTCGGCGAGGTCGTTGGCGGCGTCGAAGTCCCCGACGTTCTCGATCTGCGCCCCGGTGCGGCCGTCGATCCCCTCGGGGTTGGAGACGAAGTCGATCGTGGCGAGCGAGACGATCTGGTTGTCGAGCGTGATCGCGAAGCGCTGGAAGAACTGCTCCTTGTCGGTGGCGCCCGGCGACAGCGTGGAGGCGTCGAAGCCGCGTTCGGCGATCCTCTTGGTGACGCGCGCGAAGGCCTCGCGGCCCTTGTCGGTGAACTCCATCGTCACCAGCGGCGCGTTCGTGTTCGGGTCGGTGTTGGCCTCGGGGTTCGTGATGTCCTCGCCGGACAGCTCCGAGTCGTCCTCGACCACGGTGAAGCGCTTGATCTGCGGCGGCTGGTTGGGGGCGGGCTCCTGCTCGAGGACCACGACGCCCTCTGGCACCTTGATCACGCGCGAGCCGGCCGGCGGGCCGCCAGAGCCGAGCGCCTCCAGCTGCGACATGCACTCGGTGTCATCGGCGTACTCGGGCGCCGGGCCCGATTTGGGCTCGTAGTCGGCCAGCAGGTCCTTGCACGTGCCGGACGGCTCGTAGGTGCCCGTGCGGACCGGCCTCTTGTCAGGACCGATCGGACGCTGGTCGGCGCCGAACAGGTAGTAGCGCTCCTTGGCCGTGTTGTTGGCACGGTCGGCCTCCGCGCGCGTCAGGTCAGACCCGGGCGGAACGTCGGCCGCCTCCGCCTTGCCCTTTTGCTTCGAGCCCGCCTCCGTCGCCTGGTAGAGCGCGCGGCCGCCGGCGTAGACCTCCCGGTCGGTGAGCACGTTCGGCTCCCAGTCGTAGAACTGGAGACGGGCGGTGTTGCCGACCTGCTCGCGCGCGCGCTCGGCGTTCTGCACGTCCGGCAGGCCGACAGAGATCTGGCGCGCGCCCGCGCGCTGGATCTCCGGCTCGGACACGCCGAGGGAGTCCACGCGCTTGCGCATCGTCTCGATCGCGTCGTCAATCGACTGCGGCGTGACCTCGGGCACCTGGGGCGTGGGCTCGCCCTCGTAGACGAGCTCGATGCCGCCCTCGAGGTCGAGGCCGAGCTTGGTGTCCTTCGACAGCGGCGTACCCGGCACGATCACCAGCAGGGCGAGCACGAGCAGGGCCGCCACGATCCCGAGGATCGTCAGGTTGCGGGTACGGCTGGTCATCGTGGCGTGAGCACGAGCAGAAGCCCCCCGTCGTCGTCATATGCGGGGAAGATGTCCGCCTTCGCCGACTCCGGGCGGTCTCCTTCGGCGTAAACCGTGACCTCCTTGTCGAGCACCCGAACGCCCCATTCGAGCGCTGTGCCGACGTGGTCCTCGTCGTTCTCGAACTCGAGGTTGAGCACGTCCTGCACCGGCCGGCCGATCACGTCGAGGTCACCCAGGCCGGTGAGCTCGCGCGCTCCCCGGCCGGTGCCGATCAGGCGACCCTGCTGGTCGAGCAGGAAGAACGCGGCGTTGGGAGCCGGGTAGTAGTCGTCGAGCAGTTCGAACAGGAACCCGAAGCCGCACTTGCTGCAGGCGCGAGCGCGGTCCTTGAATCCGGCCGTACGCTCGGTCGAGATGCTGCGATCGCCGCAGTTCGGGCAGATGAAGATGGGCATGCGAACAGCCCATGCTAGCCACGCGCAGCAGCAGAAAGAGGTGCCCGCTCAGAACAGCCGCTGCGTGCCGTCGCGCGGTGGTTCCAGGCCCAGGTGGGCGAATGCGGCGTCGGTGGCGACACGACCGCGCGGGGTACGCATGAGAAACCCCTGCTGGAGCAGATAGGGCTCGTAGACGTCCTCGATCGTGTCGGGTTCCTCCCCCACCACGACCGACAACGTCGAGAGCCCGACCGGGCCGCCGCCGAACTTCCCGCAGATGTTGTGCAGAATGTCGCGGTCGAGCCGGTCCAGGCCGGCCTCGTCCACCTCCAGCAGATCGAGCCCCTCGCGCGCCACGCGCGCGTCGATCGAGCCGGCGCCGCGCACCTCGGCGACGTCGCGCACACGCTTGAGCAGCCGGTTGGCCACGCGCGGCGTGCCGCGCGCCCGGGCGGCGATCGCCTCCGCGCCGGGGTCGTCTATGTCCACGTCGAGGATGCCGGCGGAGCGCAGCACGATCCGGGCGAGCTCAGCGGGCGCGTACAGCTCGAGTCTGTGCGTCACGCCGAAGCGGTCGCGCAACGGCGTCGTCAGCAGCCCTGTGCGGGTGGTCGCGCCGATCAGCGTGAACTCGGGCAGGTCGAGAGTGACCACGCGGGCGCCCGCCCCCTGCCCCACAGTGATCGGGAGCTTGCGGTCCTCCATGGCGGGATAGAAGGTCTCCTCGAGGGCCTTCGGGAGGCGGTGGATCTCGTCCACGAAGAAGACGCTGCGCGAGTCGAGCGCGGTCAGGTAGCTGGCCACGTCGCCCTTGCGCTCGAGCGCCGGTCCGGCGGTGGGCACGAAGTCGACCTCCAGCTCGTTCGCGACGATCTGGGCCAGCGACGTCTTGCCGAGGCCCGGCGGCCCGGCGAGCAGCACGTGGTCGAGCGCCTCGCCACGAGCGCGCGCCGCCTCGATGAAGATCTCGAGCTGCTGCTTGATGCGGTCCTGACCGACGAAGTCGTCGAGCTTCTTGGGACGCAGCGAGCGGTCGAGGTCGTCCTCCGCCGGCAGCGCCACCGGGTCGTGGATGCGCTCCACGCCGGGTGTGCGGATGCCGCCGCTCACCGGGCCGCCTTCAGCGCCTCTGAGATCAGGTCCTCGGGCGTGTCGCCGGCGGCGCTGTCGAGCAGACCCTCGGCCTCCTGCGGAGTGAAGCCGAGCCCGAGCAGGCCCTCGCGAGCGAGCGTGCGCGCGTCGTCGGTGGGCGTATGGCGGACGACGATCTCATCGCTGACCTTGCCGGCGACCTTCTCGCGCAGCTCGACGATGATGCGCTCCGCCGTCCGTTTGCCGATGCCCGGCACGGCCTGGAAGCGGGCGGTGTCGCCGGAGGCAATGGCGTTGAGCAGCTCGCGCGGGGCGCCGCCCGAGAGGACGGCCAGGGCTACCTTGGGGCCGACCGACTGCACTCCGATCAGCATCAGGAACAGCGCGCGCTCGGCCTGGCTCGCAAAGCCGTACAGGTGCATGGCGTCGTCGCGCAGCACCAGGTGGGTGAACAGCCGCGTCTGCTCGCCCGCGGCGGGCAGGGAACTGAGCGTCTCGGACGAGACGGCGAGCTTGTAGCCGATCCCGCCGGCCTCGATCACGACCTCGCCGCCCAGGCGGGTGAGGACCTCGCCGCGGACGGAGGCGATCACGTGCGGAACCTTCTCATCCCAGGGCCTCTTCCAGCGGCGCGCCGTTGGCGTGGCAGATGGCCACGGCCAGGGCGTCGGCCGCGTGATCGGGCTCGGGCGGCTCGGCTAGGGAGAGCAGCGTGCCGACCATCCGCTGCACCTGGTCCTTGGCCGCCGACCCTGTGCCGCAGACGGCCTGCTTGACGGCCTGCGGGGTGTACGAGAAGCAGGGCACGCCGGCCATGCCCGCGGACAGCAGGACCACGCCGCGCGCCTGGCCGACGGCAGAGGCAGAGTGAACGTTGCGGCCGAAGTAGAGATCCTCGATGGCCACGGCGGCGGGCCGGTGCTCGGCGATCAGGTCGCACACGCGCGCGTGGATCTCCGCCAGGCGCCGCTCGACCGGAGCGCCCGCCCGCGTCTCGATCACGCCGCCATCGAGCGCCGCGAGCGTGCTGCCGCGCGAGAGAACCACCCCGTAGCCCGTGTTCGCGGTGCCCGGGTCGATACCGAGGACGATCACCAATGACGAAGATTCTGCGCGCGGGGGCGGACGCCTCCCCCCGCCGCACGACCCGGGTCGCATTCGAGGCGATGGAATCCATGCGCCGGCAGCTGTCCAGCGAGCTTGGCGCGCACGGCGTCCGCGTGGTGACGCTGCGAACGGGTGGCGGCCTTCGTGGCATCCGACCGGGCCCGGACCATGACCGCGGCCACCGCAAACGTGAGCTGCGGTGCCCTGATCGACTAGGGGATGACCGACCGCCTCAGCGCGTGCCGCGCCAGGTCATCCAGCCGAACAGGAACTGGACCGGCAGCCGGGCCCAGAGCAGGCGCGCTGGGATCTGCCTGAAGTCCTTCGAGTTCACCGCCATGTGGATGTTGGCCGGGTAGACGGCGGCCAGCGTCGCCAGCAGCCACCAGCGCGCGCCGCGGCGCGCGCTCTGCGGCAGCACGGCCAAGCCGCCCGCTACCTCGGCCACACCGCTGACCACCACGACCTCGCGCTTCCAGCGCGCGATGCTCGGCGGCACGATCGCCTCGTACTGCCGCGGGATCACGAAGTGCATCACCCCGCCCACGAGCCAGAACAGCGCCGTGCCGAAGCGCGCGGAGTTCGAGCGCTCCACCTAGGCCGCCGCCACCCGTTCCAGCACGTCGGCGTCCACGTCGAAGTTGGCGTGCACGCCCTGCACGTCGTCGTTGTCCTCGAGCGACTCGATCAGGTTCATCAGCGTTCGCACGCGGTCCTCGTCGACCGGCGTGCGCGTGGTCGGGCGCTGGACGAGCTCGGAGGATTCGATCTCCACTCCGTCAGCCGCCAGGGCCTCGCGCACCGCCTGCAGCTCGGTCGGCCCGGTCACGATCTCCCAGACGTCACCGTCCAGCGCAACGTCCTCGGCGCCGGCGTCGATCGCAGGCAGCAGGTCGTCCTCGGAGTAGCGCCCGCCGTCCACGACGATCTCACCCTTCTTCTCGAAGGTCCACGCCACCGACCCCGGCTCGCCCAGGTTGCCGCCGTGCTTGGTGAACGTGTGCCGCACCTCCGACCCGGTGCGGTTGCGGTTGTCGGTCAGCGCCTCTACGAGGATCGCCACGCCGCCCGGGCCGTATCCCTCGTAGACCACGGCCTCGTAGGCGTTGGCGTCAGCGTCCGCGCCCGTGCCCTTGGCGATCGCGCGCTCGATGTTGTCCTTCGGCATCGAGGCGTCGCGCGCCTTCTGGATGGCGAGCGCGAGCGCCGGGTTGCCCTCGGGGTCTCCCCCGCCCTCACGGGCGGCCACCGTGATCGCGCGCGTCAGCTTGGTGAACAGCACCCCGCGCTTGGCGTCGACGGCCTTCTTCTTGTGCTTGATAGAGGCCCATTTGGAGTGACCCGCCATGTCGATCAAGCCTACTCGGGCGCGGGCGCACGGCGGTGGCGTGGGTAGTCCGCGCGCTCGGCCTCGTCATGAGCCGAGTGGACCCGTGCGTCGGGGTGAAGCAGCTCGAGCAGCGCACCAGGGCCTCAAGGCGCGGCGTCCACCCGCACGGTCACCCGACCGGCGACCTGGTGCTGCGCACCGTGGCCCGCGCGGCCCAGGGCGCGGTGCGCAAGGGCGACTGCCTGGCGCGAATCGGCGGCGACGAGTTCGCGGTCATCGCGCCCGGAGCCGAGCGGGACGGAGCCGACCGGCTGGTCCAGGCGCTGGCGGAGCAGATCGAGGCGGCGCCGATGCCCGAGGGGCTCGATCGCGTCGGCATCACCTTCGCGGCGGCGGTCTCTCCGATCGACGCCGACGACGGCGAGAGCCTGCCCAGACGCGTTAGACCAGGAACTCGCCGTCGCGCTGCAGCTCGGTGCCGTCCACGATCAGCGCCCCGCCCGGGCGCAGGTCGCAGACCATGTCCCAGTGGACGGCTGAGTTGTTAGAGCCGCCCGTCTCGGGGTAGCTCATCCCGATTGCCATGTGGACGGTCCCGCCGATCTTCTCGTCGAGCAGGATCTCCTTGGTCCCGGTGGCGATGCCGTAGTTGGTGCCGATGCCGACCTCGCCGAGCCGCCGCGCGCCCTCGTCGGTGTCGAGCATCTCGAACAGGAAGTCCTCGCCCTGCTGGGCCGCGGCGTCGATCACCTTGCCGTCCTCGAAGCGCAGCCGCACGCCGGATACGGTGCGGCCGCCGTAGCTGGCCGGGAACGAGAACGTGATTTCGCCGTTCACCGAGTCCTCCAGCGGCCCCGTGAAGAACTCGCCGTCCGGCATGTTGTGCTCGCCGAAGCACGGGATCCAATGACGCCCTGACACGCCCAGCGTGATGTCGGTGCCGGGCGCGGTCACGCGCACCTCCTCCTTGCCCTCGATCCACTCCGCCAGGCGCTTGACCTCGTCCGCTTGGCGCTCCCAGGCGGTCACCGGCTCGCCGTCGGTGGCCAGGCAGGCCGCGTAGTAGAAGTCCTCGTAGTCGCGCAGCGACATGCCGGCCTCGCTCGCGTACGCATGCGTGGGGAACAGCGTCAGCGCCCAGCGGTACTCGCCGGCGGCCGAGCGCTTCATGGAGGTCTCCATCAGTCCCTGACGCGCCCGGGACACGCGCGCCTGCTTCTTGGGGTCGCTCTGCGAGAGCTCGCGCGCGTTGACGTCGGCCATGATCGCGATGCGCGCGTCGGCGTTCTCCGCGACCCACTCGGAGGTCGGCGGCACCCAGTCGAGCTGCTCGTCGCTGGCGAGGTCGAACAACGCGGCCTGGGCGCCCTCGGTCGACAGCTGCACGATCGGCATCCCGCCGGCCCGCAGGACCTCCTCGTAGACCGCCTGGACGAGCACCTCGGCGGGGGTGGTCGACTGGATCACGCACACGTCGCCCTCGCCGACCTGGGTCGAGTAGCGGACCAGGATCTGGGCGAGCGCGTCCGCGCGGCTGTCCCTCACGCGGCCACCCCCGCGTAGTCGAGCAGCCAGTGGTGCAGGCGGCGCTCGCCGGTCAGCTCCGGGTGGAACGCGACGGCCAGTACGTTGTCCTGCCGGACGGCCACCGGGTGCCCGTCCACCTCGGCGAGCACCTCGACCTCCTCGCCGTGCTCCTCCACCCACGGGGCGCGGATGAACACGGCGTGCAGCGGCTCGCCCTCGAAGTCCAGGTCCGCCTCGAAAGAGCCGACCTGACGTCCGAACGCGTTGCGGCGGACGCTGACGTCGAGCACTCCGAGGTGGCCCCTGTCGAGCATGATCAGGCCGGCGCAGGTGCCGAGCGTGGGCCTTCCTGAGCGCACGAACTCGCGCAGCGGCTCCGCCAGCCGCTCGCGCTCGATCCCGAGGGTCATCGTCGTGCTCTCGCCGCCGGGAATGACGAGCCCGTCGAGGTGCTCGAGGTCCGCGGGCACGCGCACGATGCGGGTCCTCGCCCCGAGCTCCTCGAGCGCCCCCGCATGGGCCTCGAACCCGCCCTGCAGGGCGAGCACCCCGATCAGGAACTCATCGGTCCGGTCCGGGCCGAGCCCGGCCCCTCGCGCACGGCGCGGAGTCACCAGCCCCGCTTCTGCAACAGTCCGCCGTTGGCCTCGAGACTGCCGATCTCGATTCCCGGCATGGCATCGCCCAGCTCGCGTGAGGCGGCGGCCACGCGCTCGGGGTCGTCGAAGTGGGTGGTCGCCTCGACGATCGCGCGCGCGCGGCGCGCGGGATCGGAGGACTTGAAGATTCCCGAGCCGACGAAGTTCCCCTCGGCACCGAGTTGCATCATCAACGCCGCGTCGGCGGGCGTGGCTATTCCGCCTGCGCAGAACAGCACGACGGGCAGCCGGCCCTTGCCGGCGATGTCACGGACCAGCTCGAGCGGTGCCTGCAGCTCCTTCGCCGCCGCCGGCAGTTCCATCTCGCCAAGCGATCCAAGCCGCCTGATCTCGCCGGTGATCAGTCGGATGTGGCGCACCGCCTCGACCACGTTTCCGGTGCCCGCCTCGCCCTTCGAGCGGATCATCGCGGCCCCCTCGGCGATACGCCGCAGCGCCTCGCCCAGGTTGGTGGCGCCGCAGACGAACGGCACCTTGAACTGCCACTTGTCGATGTGGTGCGCCTCGTCGGCCGGAGTCAGCACCTCGGACTCGTCGATGTAGTCGACCTCGAGCGCCTCCAACACCTGCGCCTCGACGAAATGGCCGATGCGCGCCTTGGCCATCACCGGGATCGAGACCGCCTCCTGGATCTCGACGATCTTCGTCGGATCCGACATGCGAGCCACTCCGCCATCCGCGCGGATGTCGGCCGGCACACGCTCAAGCGCCATCACGGCGGCGGCGCCGGCGTCCTCGGCGACCTTCGCCTGGTCGGCGGTGACCACGTCCATGATCACGCCGCCCTTGAGCATCTCGGCCAGCCCGGCCTTGACTCGAAATGTCCCTGTTTCCATGTGGCTAGGAGGATAACCAGGGGAGCGGCTTGGCCCTCTATGGGCCGGGCCAGCCCGCGGCATGGCAAGGGAACGCGCCGCACACGTCGATCACGCGGCCGTCGATGCGCAGGAACTCCGCGATCTGGCGCCGCACGGATGCCTCCGACTCGATCACCAGGTCGTGCGGGTCGACACCGATCCGCGGCGGCGTGTTCGTGATCGGCGGCGCCGGCGTGCCGAGGTCCCCGGCTCGCGGCGGGCCGATGTCCCACACCACCAGCGACGCGTCGCCGTCGTACGGGAAACGGCCGATCGGCGGGATCCCGAAGTAGGGCTGGACGTCGGTGTGGCGACCGGGATCGACCGCCGGCAGCCGGATGTGCGAGCCGATCGTCCGGGCCTGCACCTCGGTGGCCACGTTCGCCACCTGGTGATCGCCGAAGGAGAGGATCTGCAGCACCTTGTGGCGCGGCGTGTTCGGCGGCGGGTCGCTCGTCATGTGCCAGGCGTAGCCGTTCGGCTCGCCGCGGTCCCAGAGCGTCTGGATCAGCGACAGCAGCAGCGGTCGCTCCAGCCGGTCGGGGTAGGACTGGTCGAGCACGGCTTCGAACGGATCGAAGTCCACGCTGCGGGTCACGAGCAGGCTGTAGTTCATCGCGCCCACGTAGAGCACCGAGCGGTTGAGGTCGGGCGCGAGTGCAGTGAGGGCGCCGCCGGCGATCCCACCCTGGCTGTTGCCGTAGTAGAACAGCCGCCGCGTGTCGATCAGCGGGCCGCCGGAGTCCCAGAAGGCAAGGCTCGCGGAGAAGCCCTTGGGGTGCACCATGGCCCGCCCGATGTAGAGGAAGTCGAGGAAGCCCTGCTGGAGGCGGTCGGGCAGGGTCGGGAACTTCGACAGGTCGAGCAGCACGCCGAGCGCGTTCGGCAGGTCGTTCTCCGACATGCCGATCCAGTCGGCGCCGCACACCATCACGTCGTTCTCGTTGCCGAGCTGCTCCACGTTGTCCGCGCCGACCTCTCCGGCGTCGCCAAACAGGCCGTGGCCGTAGAGCGACGGGCGCGCCGGGCTCGCCGGGGTGGCCGAGCGCGGGATGTTGCAGATGAATGCCGCCTCGTAGGTGTTGCCGGGGATGCGCTCCGGCAGCCCGTCCGCGCCGAGCCGGAACCGCGACCCCGGGGGGCAGCCGGGCTGGTCCAGGTAGCAGGGCACGGTCACGTGTCCCTCCACGCGCCGCCGGACGTTCGGCTGCTGGGCGGGCGTGTAGTCGATGATCTTGTCGATCTTGTACTTCGGCGGCGCCCCCTCGACCTCGAGGTCGCTCAGGTTGCGGTCGCCCAGCTCGGCGAAGGCGCGGTCGCGGATCGACAGCATCCGGCGCGACAGCGACTGCTCGCTCGCCACCGTGAAGTCCCAAGCCAGGTAGAGGTCGCTCCGCTTGAGCCCGGCCCGCTTGAGGCGCCAGATGATGTCTTCCATGTGCCAGCGGCGGCGCTCGAACGCCTTCGAGTCGGTCTTTACGCGGTCGCGGTAGAGGCGGAAGGCCCGCGGAGCTTGCAGGAGCGAGCCGTCAACGCCGCGCAGCTTGCGCAGGGCCACGATGTAACGCTCGCCCTCGCTGAAGTTCTTGCCGGGGTGGATCAGCAGCGCCGTGTCCGCCGGGGACCCGGCGTTGGAGTCGAGCTCGGCCCAGATCAGGTGGCGGCGGCCCGTGCGCGCGTTGATCACCACGACCGGCTGGTCGCGATCGTAGGTCCGCGCGAGGTCCGTGATCGGCACGGCCCCGGTCCTCGCGAACGCCGCGGGCGTGTCGAGGCCGGGCACCTTGAGCACGATCGTCTGCCCGGGGCTGAACCCGTCGGCGTGGTTGTAGTCGCTCGGCTCCACCGGCGCGCCGTCGGCGCTGCGGGGCATCATCGAGGCCGTCAGCGCCAGCCGGCGACCGGTGGCGGTCGGCGCGTGGCGGGTGAAGTAGTCGTTCGGCCACGGGAACAGGCACTGCGCGCCGCCGAGCGGATCGCAGCCCGGGGCCGCGACTGGGGCGGGCACCGGATGGTGGCGCGGCTTGGCAGCGGCGCCGCTCGCGCCGACCAGCAGCGCCGCGAGCGCGAGCGCGGCAACGCGCCTCACGCTACGGGCCCGTCCAGCCCGCGGCATGGCACGGCAGTCCGCCGCAGACGTCCACGAACGCCCCGTCGATGAACTGGGAGAACTGCAGCTGGGCGAGCGGCTCCCGGCCGGTCAGCCCATGCGGGTCGCGGCCGAGACGCGGGGCCGTGTTGGTAATCGGGGGCTGCGGCGTGCCGAGGTCGCCGCGCAGCGGCCCGATGTCCCACACCACCAGCGCGCTGCCGCCGTACGGGTACCTGCGGATCGGCTCGATGCCGTAGTACGGCACGCGGTCCGTGTGGCGGCCCAGGTCCACGGCGGGCAGCCGGATGCGCGCTCCGATCGTGCGAGCCTCGACCTCGGTGCCGATGTTCGCGACCTGGTGGTCGCCGAAGGCCATGTGCAGCAGCACGGTGTGGCGGGGTGTGTTCGGGTACGGATCGTCGGTCATGTGCCACGCGTAACCGTTGGGCTCGCCGCGGTCCCAGAGCGTCTGGATCAGCGACAGCAGCAGCGGCCGCGTCAGCTCGTCGGGGTACGCCGGATACAGGAGCGACGCGAACGGATCGAAGTCGATCGACCGCGTCAGCAGCAGGCTGTAGTTCATCGCCGGCACGATCAGCACCGAGCGCGTGAAGTCCGGCGCCACTGCGGTGAGGGCGCCGCCGGCGATACCGCCCTGGCTCCCGCCGGAGTAGTAGAGGCGCCGCGTGTCGATCAGCGGGCCCTTCGGATCCCAGAACGCGAGGCTCGAGGCGAACCCCTTGGGATGGAGCATCGCCCGGCCCAGGAAGAGGAAGTTGACCATCGCCTGCTGGAGGCGGTCCGCCAGCGTCGGGAAGCGCGACAGGTCCTGGAGAATCGTGATCGTGTTCGGGATGTCGCCGCCGGACATCCCGATCCAGTCGCTCGCGCACAGCACCACCTTGTGCTCGGTGGCGATCGGGCCGCGGCTGATGCTGTTGACCTCCCCCGCTCCGCCGAACAGGCCGTGGCCGTAGAGCGACAGCCGCCCGGGAGTGGCCGACGTGACCGCCCGCGGGATGTTGCAGATGAAGTTGGCGTTGTGCACGTTGCCGGGCGTGCGCACCGGCAGGCCGTCCGGCCCGAGCTTGAAGCGCGACCCCGCCGGGCAGCCGGGCTGGTCGAGGTAGCAGGGCACCTCGACGGTCCCCTCCACGCGGCGGCGCACGTCGTCGCTCTCGTTGCCCTGACAGCCGTCGGTGTCGCAGGGCGCGAACTCGGTGATCCGGGTGATCTTGAACTTCGGCGGCGCGCCGCTCACCTGCACGTCGCCGAGGTTGAGGTCGCCGAGCCCTCCGAAGGCGTCGTCGCGGATGTGGCGCAGCCGGCCCGAGAGCCCGCGCGCGCTGGCGACCGTGAAGTCCCACGCCACGTACAGCTCCTTGCGCTTGACGTGAGCGCGCTTGAGGCGCTTGAAGGTGTCCTCCATGTGGTCACGACGGCGCTCGAAGGCCGCCGAATGGGTCTTCAGGCCGTCGCGGTAGGCCCGGAACGCATCGCTCGGCGGGAGCAGCTTGCCGTCGGCTCCGCGCAGGTTGCGCAGGGCGACGATGTAGCGCTCACCCTCGCGCAGGTTCTTCGCCGGGTGGATCAGCAACGCGGTGTTCGCCGGGCTGGTCGCGTTGGCGTCCAGCTCGGCCCAGATCAGCTGGCGCCGCAGTGTGCGCGCGTTGATGACGAGGATCGGCTGGTCGCGATCGAACGAGCGGCCGATGTCGGTGATCGGCACCGCGCCGGTCTTCGCGAAGGCAGCGGGGGTGTCGAGGCCGGGCACCTTCGTCACGATCGGCGCGCCGGGGCTGAACCCGTCCGAGTAGTTGTAGTCCGACGGCTCGATCGGCTTGCCCGACGCGTTGGTGGGCATCGAGGCCACGTCGAGGTGCAGGCGGCGGCCGGTCGGGGTGCCGCTGTCGCGGACCGTGAAGTGGTCGTTCGGCCAGGGCAAGAGGCAGCGCGACGGGTCGATCGGGTCGCAGCGGTCGGCCGTGCTCAGGTCGATGGCGGCGCCGGCGGGGGCTGCCGCGACCAGCGCGGCGAGCACGGCCAGCGCGAGTGCCGAACGTCGCACCTACGGCCCCGTCCAGCCCTGTGCGTAGCAGGGCTTGCCCTTGTCGCAGGTGTCGACGAAGACGCCGTCCACGGCGAGGAAGTTCGTGAACTGGAACACCGCGTCCAGCTCGAACGGGGTCTTGTCATGCGGGTCCACGCCGATCAGCGGGGGCTCGTTGGTGATCGGCGCGGGCGGTGTGCCCAGGCAGGCGGCGCCGCTGCAGCCCGGCGGCCGCAGCGGCCCGATGTCGAACACCGCGAGCGCGTTGCCCTTCCACGGGTAGGACGGGATCGGCTTGATGCCGTAGAACGGCTTGCGGTCGCGGCTACGGCCGGGGTCGAGCGCGGGCGTGCGCAGGCGGGCGCCGATGATGCGTGCCTCGGTCTCGGTGGCCACGTTCGACACCTGGTGGTCGCCGAAGGCCTCGTGGAGCAGCACGGTCTTCGTCGGCGTGTTCGGCAGCGGGTCGCGGACCATGTGGTAGACGTAGCCGTTCGCCTCCCCGCGATCCCAGAGCAGCTGGATGAACGAGTTGACCAGCGCCTGCTCGACCGGGTCCGTGTACTTGCTGTAGAGGATCCTGCCGAAGGTGGGGAACTGGCTGCTGCGCGTGAGCAGCAGGCTGAACCGCAGCCCGGGAACGATCAGGGCCGAGCGGGTGAAATCGGGGGCCACGGATGTCAGCGCCCCGCCGATGATGCCGCCCAGGCTGGCGCCGGCGTAGAAGAGCCGCTCCGTGGCGATGCGGCCCGCGAACTCGGAGTGCGACGAGAAGCCCTGCGGGTGCACCATCAGACGCCCGAGGAACATGAAGTTGAGGATGCCCTGTTGCAGGCGGTCGGCCATGGTCGGGAAGCGCGACAGGTCGGCGGACACCGCCCCCGCGTTGGGGAGGTCCTCGTTCGCCATGCCGGTGAAGTTGGTGCCGCAGATCACCGCATTCGACGCCACCGCCAGCAGGGCGATCGCGTCCACGGCGGTCTCGTCCTGGAAAAGGCCGTGACCGAACAACAGCGGGCGCGCCGGCGTCGTCGCCGCCGCCGCCGGCACGATGCACACGAAGCGGGCCTTCTGGACGTTCCCCGCGGTTCGCACCGGCAGGCCGCGCCGGTCCAGCTTGAAGCGCGACCCGGGCGGGCAGCCGGGCTGGTTGAGCCAGCACGGCACGTCCAGGGTGCCGCTGATGCGGCGTGCGGCGAGTCCCGGGATCGCGCGCGCCTCGCCGACCTCGAAGGCGGGCGCGCCGCCCGTCACCTTGAGGTCGCGCAGGTTGGTGTCGCCGAGCTGGGCAAAGGAGCGGTCGCGGATCGACAGCAGCCGCTTGGTGAGCCCCTCACGGCTGGAGACGGTGAAGTCCCAGGCGAGGTAGAGGTCGCCGCGCCGGATGCCGGCCTTCCCGATGCGGCGGAAGATGTCCTCCATGTGCGCGCGGCGACGGTTGACCGCGCGCCCCGCCGCAGGCAGGCGGTCGCGGTAGATGCGGAACGCCCGCCGCGCCTCGATCGTGCGGCCCGTCGCCCGCTTCAGGTTGCGCAGGGCGACGATGTAGCGGCGGCCCTCGCGCCAGCCGACGCCCGGGTGGACCTGAAGCGAACGCTGCCCCGGGTCCTTCCCCTGCATGTTCAGCTCGGACCAGATCAGCTGCCGCTTGCCGGTCTTGGCGTCGATCACCACGATCGCCTGGTCGCCTTCGAGCGAGCGCCCGACGTCGGTCACGGGCGCCGCGCCGGTGCGCTTGAGGTCCAGGCCGGGCACCAGCGTCACGATGATCTGGCCGGGGCTGAAGCCGTCCGACCAGTTGTAGTCGCGCGCCTCGATCGGCTTACCGTCGGTGCTGCGCGGCATCTGCGCGTTGGTCAGCGCGAGGTGGCCCTGCTTGACGAAGTACTCGTTTGGCCAGGGCAGCAGGCAGGCGGCCGGGTCCAGCGGGTCGCAGCCGCGGGGCGCCGCCTGAACCGGGGCGGCCGCGCCCAGGACGACCGCGCAGAGCGCGACGATCAGGACTCCCCTCCTCACCGGCGCGCAGTCTACGTCAGGTGGAGGCGCTGGACGAGCGGCGCGCGAGGCGCCACGCCTCGGTCAGCTTCAGCGGACGGCCCATGCGGAGGATGGCGCCCTCGTAGATGCGGGCCCCCAGGGCCAGCAGCAGCGCCACGCTGGCCACCAGCAGGCCGAGTGACGCCGCCACCTCGAGCGTGCCGGCGTCCCCGAGCACCACCCGGGCGGGCATCACGATCGGCGAGCAGAAAGGCACGATCGATGTGACCACCGCGAGCGTGGAGGACGGGTCGTCGAGCACCGGGAAGACCAGCAGGTACGAGACCACGAGCAGCATCGTCAAAGGGGTGCTCGAGGACTGGAGGTCCTCCTGGCGTGAGACGATCACGCCCGCGATGGGGTA
Source organism: Thermoleophilaceae bacterium (assembly GCA_013813135.1). Taxonomy (GTDB): domain Bacteria; phylum Actinomycetota; class Thermoleophilia; order Solirubrobacterales; family Thermoleophilaceae; genus JACVRW01. The sequence continues at coordinate 16,376 of JACCSF010000102.1, forward strand.
CAGGGACGCCCACAGCGCGTACCCGAACAGGAACCAGACGAGCGTTACGCCGAGCGCACCCGCGTCCGCTCCGTCGAGGTCGATGGCTCCGCTCGCCGACGCGGCCGCCAGCCCCACCACGCCGAGCAGGAGCAGCTGCACCAGCCCCAGCAGTCCGATGCCCGCGATCTTGCCGGCCAGCAGCGCCCGCGGCGAGATCGTGGCGAGCAGCACCTCGACCACCCGCGATGCCTTCTCCTCGACCACCCCGGTGGCCACCGCCAGCCCGAACACGATCAGCTGGCCGTAAAGGATCAGGGAGGCCGTGAAGGCGATCCCGGCGCGGCCGTCGTCGTCCGCCTCGAGCGTGCTTACGGTCAGCGGCGGCGGGTCGAGCACCCGCCGCGCCTCCGGCCCCTCGACGCCCTGCTCGCGCAGAAGCGCCTCCGCGCGCACCTGTCGCGCGCCGGCCTGGAGCGCCTGCGTGAGCTCCTCGGGAGGATCCTCGCGCGCCACCACGGTGCCCTCCACCACGGCGACCTCCACGCTCTCCGCGCGCACGGCCTCCCGTGCCGCCGGCGCGTCCGCGAAGCGCCGGCCCTCGATGCGCACGTCGAACCCGGGCGCGACCGCCCCGGCGGCGCGGACGATCGCCGCCGCCTCGGCCCCCTGCGCACCCACGTTGTAGGTCTTCGGCTCGTCCCCGCCGAGCACCCCGGCGAGGATCCCCACGGCTGCGATGAGGAGCACCGTGACGCCCGTCGAGATGCGAAAGGAGCGCTGGCGGATGCGCTCGCCGAACTCGCGCCGGGCGACCACCAGGGCGGCTCGGCGGTCGCTCACCGCTCGACCACCAATTCGCGGAACAGCTCACCGAGCGTCGGCCGCACGGGAGCGAAGCTGCTCACCCGCCCGGCGCGGCGCGCGGCGTCGAGAGCCTGCTGGTCGTCGGCGCCCTCGCGCAGCTCGACGATGACCGCGCCCGGCTCGGTCGCGATCACAGCCGCGCCGGGAACGTCCTCCAGCCAGCCCTCCGGTTCGCCTTCCAGCTCGACGCGCAGGCGTCGCTCGGCGCGTTCGGCGCGCAGCTCGTCTACGCGCCCCGCGGCGACGATGCGCGGTTGACGATCGCGACCCTGTCGCAGATCCGCTCGACCAGGTCGAGCTGGTGCGACGAGAAGATCACGGCCGCGCCCGCCCTGGCGCGCTCCGCGAGGAATCTCGGACATTACGTCGGTGCCGATCGGATCGAGCCCGGAGAACGGCTCGTCAAGGATCAGCGCTTCGGGGTCGTGGACCAGGGCGGCCGCCAGCTGGACGCGTTGCTGGTTGCCGAGCGACAGCTCCTCGACCCGCTTCTCCGCCTGCTCCGCCAAGCCGAGGCGCTCGATCCACGTGGTGGCGGCTGAATCGGCGGCCTGCACGGGACGTGCGTGCAGCACCGCGAAGTAGCGGAGCTGCCGGTCCACTCGCATCTTGGGGTAGAGCCCGCGCTCCTCCGGCATGTAGCCGAAGGTGCGCTGCACCTCGCGCGTCGCGGGCGCTCCGTTCCACGACACGTGGCCGGCGTCCGCCTCGAGGACGCCGAGCGCGATTCGCATCGCGGTCGTCTTGCCGGCACCGTTGGGGCCGACGAAACCGACCACCTCGCCCTGCGGGGCGGTCAGCGTCAGCCCGTCGAGGGCCACCGTGTCGCCATAGCGGCGAGAGAGGTCCCTCAGTTCGAGCACCGAGAGGAGGCTTCCCTCCCGCCGACGGCGCTGAACGCGCTACTTGAGGCGGAAGGCCTTGATGCGGTCTGCGTAGGCGGGCTCGTCCATGGCGTAGACGCCGTAGGCGAGCGCCTGGATCAGCCCGAGCAGGGCGGAGTGCGAACGCACGAAGGCCGGGCTGTTGGACGAGTAGTAGAGGCGGTGATCCGCCAGCTTCGCCACCTCGGAGAGGGTCGCGTCGGCGATCGCGATCGTCGCGGCGTGGCGGTTGCGGGCGAGCTTCATCGCACGCACGACCAGCGGGTGCGGACGGCCGGCCGAGAAGCCCACCATCACGGTCTTGTCGTGCACGCGGCCGAGCTTGGCGAGATTCTCCTGGCTCGGCGAGGCCACCACCTCCGCGCGCAGGTCCAGCAACATCAGCAGGTGGCGCAGGTAGCTCGCGAAGAAGGCCATCTGATCGGTGCCGCAGAGCACGATCCGCTCCGCGTGGGAGATCAGGTCGACGGCGGCGGCCACCTCCTCGCGGTCGACCTTGCGAGCGGTCTCGGCGAGGTTGGCGTGGTCGGCGGTGAGCGCCGCCTCGAACTCGGTCTGGTCGATCGGGAAGAGCGGCGCGCCGGCCACGTCCCCTCCCCCGTTCCCACCTTCACGCGCGCGCCGGTACTCGTCGCGTGCGGCGGCCTGAAGCTCTGGGAAACCCTCGAACCCGAGGGCCTGGGCAAAGCGCACGACGGTCGAGCTGGAGGTGTTGGCCCGCCGGGCAAGCTCCTCGGCCGTATGGAAGGCGGCCTCCTCGAGATGGTCGACGATGTACTGGCCGACGTCCTTCTGCGAGCGCGAGAACTCCTCGAAGCGCTGACGGATCTCGTCGGAGAGAGTTAGTGCGGTCGTGCCCGTTCGCGTCACGGGCGAGGTTTTCGCCGGGGGGCGAGAAGTTCCTTCCGGACGGGCTAGCCGCGCGCCGCCGCGCCGGCCCCCGCGGTGGCGCCGGGCGCGCCGATCGGGTCCTGGGAGAGCCGGTTGGCCAGGTAGACGGGGATGATCGACAGGACGATCAGCATCAGGCCCACCACGTTCACGATCGGCAGCTGGTTGGGGCGCGAGTAGTTGGTGAAGATCCAGATCGGCAGGGTCTGCTCGGAGCCGGCTGTGAACGTGGTCACGATGATCTCGTCGAACGAGAGGGCGAACGCCAGCAGCGCGCCGGCCACGAGCGCCGTGCGCATCTGGGGGAACGTGACGTCGCGGAACGTCCGCCACGGCCCGGCGCCGAGGTCGTTCGCCGCCTCCTCCAGCGACGTGCCCGTACGACGCAGGCGCGCCACCGCGTTGTTGTAGACCACGACGATGCAGAAGGTGGCGTGGCCCACGATCACGGTGAACAGCGTGAGGTCCACCCCCAGGACCTGCGTGAAGGTCGCGTTCAGCGCCATGCCGGTCACGATTCCGGGCAGCGCGATCGGCAGCACCACGAGAAACGAGATCGTGTCGCGGCCGAAGAAGCGATGGCGCGCCACGGCCATCGCCGCCAGCGTGCCCAGCAGGATCGCTATCGCCGTGGCGCCGAGGCCGGCCTTGAGGGAGGTCCACAGCGCGTCGCGGACCCCCGGGTTGTGCAGCGCCTTGTCGAACCAGTCGAGCGTCAAGCCCTCGATCGGCCACGACTGCGAGCGCGAATCGTTGAAGGCGTAGATCGCGATCACGATCAGCGGGACGTAGATGAACGTCAGCGTGATCGCGGTGCCGATCCGCAGGGCCCACCGGGTTCCATTCGAGAGATGGAGCATCAGAGACTCTCGAACGCGCCCAGCCGGCGCGCGATCAGCAGGTATACGACCATGATCGCCACGGGCACCGTCGCGAATGCCGCGGCCAGGGGCAGGTTGTTCGCGATGCCCACGTTCGCGTAGACGACGTTGCCAATGAACTGTGTGCTCGACACGAGCGTCGGCGTGATGTAGTCGCCGAGGGTCAGCGAGAAGGTGAAGATCGAGCCCGCCACCAGCGCCGGCAGCGCCAGCGGCAGGATCACCCGCCGGAAGGTGGTCCAGGTCGGCGCGCCCAGGTCGCCGGAGGCGTCGATCAGCGAGTTGGGGATCCGCTCGAGCCCGGCGTAGATCGGCAGGATCATGAACGGCAGCCAGAGGTACGAGAAGACAAGCCAGGTGGCGACGTTCCCGAAGCCCGGCCCGTTGAGGCCGACCGGGTCGAGCACCCAGTTCACCATGCCCTCGTTCGAGAGCATGATCCGCCACGTGTAGACCTTGACCAGGTAGCTCGACCAGAGCGGCATCAGCACGGCCACCACCAGCAGCGCGCGCACGCGCGGGGATGCCACCTTGGCCATGTAAAAGGCGATCGGGAACGCCAGGACCGCGTCGGTGATCGTGACCAGCGCCGCGATCAGCGCCGTGCGCAGGACGATCGAGCGGTAGACCGGGGTGTCGATCAGCTCCTGGAAGTTCTGAAGTCCGGGGTTCTGGACGATCTCGCCGCTGAAGTCGTCGAGCTGCCAGAGCGAGGCGACGAACAGCACCGCCAGCGACCCCAGGTAGGCGACGACCAGCCAGCCGACCGGCCCCGCCAGCAGCAGCGACAGCTGCAGGCGGGGCCGGCGCCAGAGGAATCTGGCAAGGCCCGAAGCCGCGGGCTCGGCCCGCGGCGCAGGGGATGCCATCAGCTGGTTAGCCCTTGATCTCCGTCCAGGCCTTGACCCACTCGGAGTAGTCCTTGCAGGTCGCCCCGCGGTCGTCGCCGCACTCCTTTCGCGGCGTCGTCCAGTACTCGACCTTGTCGAAGTACGCCTCGTCGTCGGCGTGGAAGATCTCACAGTGGTTCTTCACCGCGGTCTCCGCGCACGACTTGCTGTTGGAGGGAGCCTCACCGAACCACTCGGCCACCGCGGCGTTCGCCTTCGGGCTGATGATGTGGTCCATCCACCTGTACATGCAATTCGGGTGCTTGGCCTCGGACGAGATCATCCAGGTGTCCGACCACCCGGTCGCGCCCTCCTTGGGCAGGATCGCCTCGATCGGTGGCGACTTCTTGTCGGCTTCGATCAGGTTCGCGATCACCTGCCAGGTGGTGCCGACCACGGAGTCGCCGGACGTGAACGCCGCCTGCTCCTTGGTGTAGTCGGACCAGTACTCGCCGATCGCCTCGCGCTGCTGCTTGAGCAGGTCGACGGCGGCCTGGAACTGCTTGTCGTCGAGCTCGTAGACGTTGTCGATCCCGAGGTCGGGCTGGGTCGCACGCAGATAGAGCGCCGCGTCCGCGATGTAGATCGAGTTGTCATACGCGGTCACCTTGCCCTTGTACGGCTCGCTCTCCGGCCCGCCGAAGACGACGCTCCACGAGTCGGGCGCCGGCTTGACCACGTCCTTGTTGAACATCAGCAGGTTCGCCCCGCGGCCGTGCGGCACGCCGTAGGCCTTGCCGTCGACCGTGTTGTGCGGCTGGCCCTTGAGCGAGTCGAACACGTCGGCGTAGTTGGGGACCAGGTCGGTGTTCACCGGTGCCACGTCGCCGCCGGCGATCAGCCGCAGCGTCGCGTCGCCCGACGCGGACACCCCGTCGTAGTTGCCGGTCCGCATCAGCGTGACCATCTCGTCCGAGGTGTTGCCGACCTTCACGTTGACCTTGCACCCGGTGTCCTTCTCGAAGTCCGACACCCAGTCAACCGCCGGATCGGTCGAGCCGTCCTCGACGTAGCCGGCCCAGGCGACCAGGTCCACCTCGCCCTCGGCCTTGCCGACCTTCGTGAGGGCGTCGCCGCCACCGCTCGCTCCGTCACCGCCGTCGTCGTCGCTCCCGCAGCCTGCCGCCGTCAGGGCGGCCAGCGCAAGGGTCAGCACGGCGAGCACAGACCAACATCGCCACCGATTCGCCTTCACAGTTCCTCCTCTGGTTGTTGCTGAGAGCCGGGGATCGCGTACGCGTGCTCGCCGCGCCATCCGACGCGCACCCGCCGTCCCCGCTGCTCGAGCGCCTCCTGGGAGGACATCTCGAGGTTCTGCCTCACCACCTGTATCTCGCCGCCTCCGTCGAGGTCGACGATGTAGCGCGTGACCGCCCCGATGTAGGCCACGTCACGGATCTGGCCGCCCTCGACGCGCAGCCCGTCTGAGGCGTCGACGTCGTCCAGGATGCGCACCTTCTCCGGCCGGATCGTGAAGCGCCGCCCCTCGCGCTCGACGATGTTCGATACGCCGACGAAGCCGGCCACGAACTCGTTGACCGGATGCTCGTAGACCTCGGCGGGCTCGCCCACCTGCTCGATCCGCCCGTCGTTGAAGACCGCGAGGCGGTCGCTCATCGTCAGCGCCTCCTCCTGGTCGTGCGTCACGTAGACGAACGTGATTCGGACCTCCTGCTGCAGCGTTCGCAGCTCCTGCTGCATCTGCTGGCGCAGCTTGAGGTCGAGGGCGCCGAGCGGCTCGTCGAGCAGCAGCACGCGCGGGCGGTTCACGAGCGCGCGCGCGAGCGCCACGCGCTGGCGCTGGCCGCCGGAGAGCTGAGCCGGCCGGCGGTCCTCGTAGCCGGTCAGCCGCACCATTGCGAGCGCCTCCGCCACCCGCCGCCGGCGCTCGTCGCCGCCGATCCTCTTGACCTTGAGCCCGTACGCCACGTTCTCGCCGACCGACATGTGCGGGAACAGCGCGTAGTCCTGGAAGACCGTGTTGACGTCACGTTCGTGCGGCGGCAGCCCGGTGACGTCGCGGCCCGCGAGCTCGACGCGGCCCCCGTCGGGACGCTCGAAGCCGGCGATCAGCCGCAGGCAGGTCGTCTTGCCAGAGCCCGACGGGCCGAGCATGGTGAAGAACTCGTCCGCCTCTATCTCCAGGTCGACGCCGTCTACGGCGACGACGTCTCCGTAGGCCTTGCGGGCGCCGACGAGGCGCACGGCGGAGTCCCCGTTTCGGGTCACAGGCCGTTCTTGTACACCCTGGACGCGACGGCTGTGCCGAACTTGCGCCGGTATGGCGTACGGCGGACCCGCCGGTACTACCGCGCGTAGGCGCGAAGCGACGGCATCTAGCGGTGCTCCGGGTTCTCGAAGTCGAAGCGACAGCCCGCGTCCCACTGCGAGCGCTGGTTGCCGTGGGCGGGGATCCCGCCGGCGTCCCCGATGATGCGCGCCATGTGCATCAGGTTCCAGGTCATGAACGTCGTGTTCCGGTTGGTGAAGTCGTTCTCGGGGCCGCCAGAGCCGGGGTCCAGGTAGCTCGGGCCGGGGCCCGCCTCACCCATCCAGCCCGAGTCGGCCTGCGGCGGGATCGTGTAGCCCAGGTGCTGCAGCGAGTAGAGGATGTTCATGGCGCAGTGCTTGGCGCCGTCCTCGTTGCCCGTGATCAGGCAGCCGCCGACCCGGCCGTAGTAGGCGTACTGGCCGTCCTCGTTGAGCAGGTGGCTGTTCCCGTAGAGCCGCTCGATCACGTGGGTGCAGACCGACGACTTCTCGCCGAGCCAGATCGGCGCGAGCAGCACGAGGATGTTCGCGGCCTTGACCTTCTCGTAGATCGCCGGCCAGTCGTCCTTCTCCCAGCCGTGCTCGGTCATGTCCGGCTGGACGCCGGTCGCGATGTCGTGGTCGATCGCCCGGATGATCTCGACCGAGACCCCGTTGCGTTCCATGATCCCGATGGACAGGTCGCCGAGCGCGCGCGTGTTCGAGACCTCGGGGGAGCGCTTCAGCGTGCAGTTGATGAAGAGCGCGCTCAGGTCCGAGAAGTCCCACCTCGACTCGGTCGCGAGCGTTTCGTGCCTTTCGGCCAGATCGGGAGCGGTCACGGGCCCCCCGCCTTCGCATAGGTGGTGGTCATGGGCGCTAAGTCTGCCGGGCCCCCGTTCCGTTTCACGTCTCCGCGAAGCAGCAGGCTGCCCGCGAGCGGGAACAGGAGGACCGAAAGCAGGCCGGCGGCGATCAGCTCGGCGCTCTCGGCCCCGCCGATCAGGTCGAGCTCGCTGCCGATCGCCGTCGCGGCGACGATGAACGGCAGCGACGTCGCCTGGAACAAGCCGGCGACCACCGCGCGCCGCGCTCCGACCAGCGACCGGTAGAGCATTGCCGGCAGGCCGCGCACCGCTGCCAGCGCAAGCAGGAACACCGGAACCATCGCCAGGTTCGACGGGTCATCGAGCAGGGCGTCCAGGTCGAAGCGCATCCCGCTCGCCACGAAGAAGACCGGAATGAAGACCCCGAACCCGATCGCCTCGAGCTTGCGCCTGAACTCCGGGTGGGTCATCACCTCGTCGCGATCGGCGAGCGTCAGGATCGCCCCGGCCGCGAAGGCTCCGAGGATCACCTCCAGGCCGAGCTGCTCGGCGACCGCCGCGAACGCGATCAACAGCACGATCGCGCCGCGCACCCTGATCTGCGCCGTAGTGTCCTGGAGGCGCAGCAGGTCGTCGCCGATCCGCTTCGACCGCTCCGCGCCCCGGACCGCGAAGAAGACCGTGACGGCCAGCCCGAGCAGGCCGCCGATCAGGACCAGGGTCGCCCCGGTACCGCCCTCGCCCGCGAACAGGACCGAGAGCAGGATGATGGCGCCGAAGTCGGCGATCGACCCAGCCGCCACCACAAGCTGGCCGAACGACGAATCGATCTCGCCGGCGTCCTTGAGCACGGGGATGATCACTCCGAGAAGCTCGGCTCCACCGTCATCGGGGGCTCAGCCCTGAGCGAGCTTCCAATCGCGGAACTCGGCCAGCACCCGGCCCCCAGGCCCTGAAGATCGCCATGAAGACGGCGTCGTCACCGGCCTTGAGCGCGGTCATCAGCGCGGTCTCCTGCTCCGGCGGGGCGGTGGCCATCCGGCGACGATCCTCGCACGTAGCAAA
>JACCSF010000126.1 GCA_013813135.1 Thermoleophilaceae bacterium
CGCGCGATCTGGCCCGCCGAGGCCTCCGGGCCGAGCAGCCGCCGGGCGACCGACCACAAGCTGTCGCCCGACCGCACCGTGTAGCTGTCGCCTTTGACTGGCGCCTGCGGGGCGGACACGGGCTGCGTGACCGGCGGCGCCTCCGCAGCGGCCGCGGTTGCAGGCGTCTGCTCAGTCTGCACGGCGGGCGCGGTCGGCGCAGCCGTGGAGCGCTTGGCGGGCACGGCGGTGCGCACCTGGTCGAGCCTGAGGCGCAGCTGCCGCACCTTGGGGCGGGCGGCTTCGGCCGCCCCGGGGTCATCGAGCACCGCGGCGGGCGGCGGCGGCGCGGCCGGAGGCACCGCGGGCGGGGGCGGAGCTAGCGGCGTAGGTAGGGGCTCCGGCGCGGGGGGCTGTTCGGGCGCCGGCTGCGCGGGCTCGCTCTCGAGTAGCAGGCGCGCGTCGGGATCAGTCGTCGGCTCGGTCTCAACAGGCGCCCCCTGGCCGTCGTCCTCCTGCCCGCCGGCCTCGGGGCCACCCGGGAGTGGGGCGGTGTCGACGTCGAGCGTGTCGTCGCCGCCCGGGTCGAATTCGGGTTCCAGGCCCGGCTCGTCGCCGCCCGGTGCGGCGCTGCCCTCCTGCTCCTGGTCGACCTCGCCGGCCAGCGCAACCGCCGGTGGCGCTGCGGCCGAGAAGGCGAGCACGCCGGCGGCCAGCGCCGCCTGTGCTCGGCGCGAAACCAGCGAGTCGGCGCCGAGGCTGCCGGCCAGCCGCTCCGCGCGACAGCGCGGACAGTCGGGATGGAACCTCAGCCGGCCGTGGTCGGCCGCCGAGCTGCTCAGGTGTGCGCTCAGTGACACCGCCCCTCCCGCCTCTCGATCCGGTCGCTTGTAGAGACCATCTGGCTCCTCCTCCTAGACCGTATGGAGCGCCGGTCTGTCGGCGCTCATGCGTAGATGTGTTTGGCACCTCGCCTGCGCGCGGGGACTGGGCCGGGGCGCGGACCCCGGCGGTAATCCCAGCCTCAAGGAGGTGCCCTGATGTCTGGTTCGATGTTCGTTGGGCTCGATGTGCACGCGTTGCGCACCGTCGCTGCCACGCTTGACCCTGGGACGGGCGAGCTGTCGGTTGCGAAGCTCGACACGACCAGCGACGCGATCGTCGACTTTCTGGCCGACGTCGGCCCGGGCTGCCGGGCCGTCTATGAGGCCGGGCCGACGGGCTTTGTGCTGGCTCGCGCCGCGGCGGAGCGCGGGATCGACCTGCGCGTCGTCGCGCCCGGGCTGATCCCCCGCAAGCCGTCGGATCGAGTCAAGACCGACCGAAAAGACGCGATCCGCCTGGCGCGGCTGCTCGCCGCCGGCGAGCTGTCGTTCGCACGGACCCCGACGCTCGAGGAGGAGGCGTTCCGCGATCTCGTGCGCGCCCGCGAGGACGTTCGCCGCGACCTCACCGCGGCCCGCCACCGGCTCTCCAAGTTCCTGCTGCGCCGAGAGCTGCGCTGGACCGGCAGGTGCGGCCGTTGGACCGGCCCTTATGTCCAGTGGCTGCGCGGGCTGTCGTTCCCGGACCCGGCCTCGCACACGACGCTGGTCGAGTACGTGGCAGCCCACGACTCGCTGCTGCAACGCCGCAGCGCGCTCGAGCAGGCGATCAAGCTCGCGGTCCCCGCCAGCCCCTACGCGCAGACGATCGCCAGGCTGCGCTGCTTCCGCGGCATCGACACGCTCACCGCCGCCGGCCTCGCCGCGGAGATCGGCGACTTCGGCCGCTTCGCCCACCCCAAGCTGGTCGCCAGCTTCGTCGGGCTGGTGCCCTCCGAGCACACCTCCGACACCCGCCGGCGGCTCGGCTCGATCACCAAGGCCGGCTCCCAGCACGCCCGCTGGCTGCTGGTCGAATCCGCCCACCACTACCGCCGCAAGCCACTCGTCGGCCGCGAGCTCACCCGCCGCCAACACGGACAAGACCCGCGCGCCTGCCAGGTCGCCTGGCGTGCCCAACAGCGCCTCTACAAGCAATACCGAAAGCTGCGCCTCGAGCGCCACAAGCCCGCCGGTGTCGTGACCATCGCCCAGGCCCGCGAGCTCTCCACCTTCCTCTGGGAGGCCGCCACGCTTCACTGATGCGCCCCACACATCGACACGCCCCTGTCGGGGCGACAGACGCGCACACAGGGCCGGTCGGTCGCGTCCACAGGGCCCGCGGCCTGAATTAGGGCAACCGACGAGCCCCGGGGTCCGCGGTCTCAATTCGGGCAGCCCGCGGCCCCGGCCGCCGGCGGCGCCCGCGCCTAGAGTGCGGACCCGCGACGAACACCCGGTCATGAGGTAACCAGCCCTCGAATGTCAGTCTGGCGAGGACACCGAACAACTGAGCCCCGCGCGCCTGCCGCCCCGAGAGCGGCGAACCCATACCCACCACCACAAACCCGCCCGCCCGGGCCAACTCCTGCAGGCCTTGACAACAAGCACTCCATGTCAGTTGAGCGGGTCGGCCACGCAGCGGAAAGCCTTCGCGCCGTCGTCGCGGTCTTGCACGACGCCCACGTGCCCCAGCTCGTCGGTCATGAAGAGCACCTCGACCTGGCCGGGGCTGGAGCCGGACGGGTAGACCTCCGAGGTCAGCTCCCCCTCCGGCGCAATCGGACCCATCTGGTCGAAGTCGAACGCCCTCCGGAGCTCGCCGTGCGTGGGCAACCGGCGGCCGGGCGTGCGAGTCGAATCGGTCGAGCCGCACGCGCCCACCGCGCTGTCGTAGTTGAGCGGCGCTCGGGCTTGGGTCTCGACGCAGACGTCGGCGGCGGGAATTGTCCCATCGGGGCACTTGAGCAGCAGCCGTTGAGCGGTGAGGCCGCCGAGGCGGGCGGCGTTGCGGGCCCGGGGTACAGTGCCGAGTCGGGACTCCTTGATGCGGGTCCCGCCGATCGTGTTGCGCTTCAGCTTCTTGCCGCTGACCGAGTTGTTCCTGAGCTGGCTGCCGCTGATCTGGCTGACGGCGTACGAGGAGCCCCCAAGCGCAAGGAACAGCGCGAGCGTGGCGACGACGTTAGCGTAGCTGAGCCGGCGGCGCAGACGAGTGAACATGGGCTCTCTTCGGTTCGGGGTCATGCACCGCGGGAGGATGATGAGTCGCGCCGCCCTCCGCGGGGCGACCAGTTATCGACTGTCCGCCTCATGGGCATGGTCCTTCGGCGCCCCGGACGGTCACCGCTCGGCTGCGACTGCGGCCGCCGGCGAACGGGTAGCCGGCTTCAGCGGGGATCTGGGCGCGCAGCTGGTAGGTCGTGTGGCAGCGGACGAGTCGGAAGCGATAGCGCAGCGCCCAGCGTCCCTGCGCGTCGGTGCGCAGGGTGCGGAAGGTGGTCCACTCCCCCGACGGCTGCTTGACCTGGATTTCGACGAGCTTGCCGGGCTCGGGCAGCGGCCGGCTCCGCACCCGGCCGCGGAACACGACGCGGCCGCCGTTGAGCACGCGCTGGCGAGACGGCCTGAAGCTCCCCGCAGCGGGCACCACGAGCCGCACCTGGCGCTCCGCGGGCAGCACCATGGCGGTGCCTTGGTAGACGAACCGCAGCGTGCGGCTGGCCGAGCCGGCGGCCCGGTAGCGGTAGCCGCCCTCGGCGTCAGTGGTGAGCACGGCCAGCACCTGGTCGCCACTGGGGCTCGGGCCGAGCACCTGGATCTGCTGGCCTGGGAGCGGCTGGCCGTCGCGGTTTGTCAGCCGCCCGGCGATCGTGACGTGGCCGCCGTAGCGCACACGGGACGCCGAGCGCAGCACGGTCACCTTGCGCCGGATCGTGCGGTGCTTGGCGCCGCGGCGGCGGCCCTTCTTGCGCGCGACCTTCTTCAGAACGATCTTGGTCTTGGCCACCCCGGCCTGCATGGCCGACTGGATGCGCAGCGGCAGCGTCAGCGGCTGCGCGGCGGCCGCCACGCCGACGTTCCCGGCCAAATCGATGGCCTGGGCACGCAACAGGTACCGGCCCGGCTCCAGGACGGCGTCATCGATGCGCGCCACCAGCCGGCTGCCGTCGAGCTGCGTGGGCAGCGCCTGCCAGCTGTTCGAGCCCTCGCGGCTGAGCTCGACCTGGCCGCCCGCCACGCCCGAGATCGTCTCGGTCACTGCGACCGACACCCGGGTCGGATCGTCGGCCGGCGAAGCCTCAAAGCCGAGTGCGGGCGGCTCGGGGTCGTAGCGCAACCGAACCGGCTGCGAGGCGTAGGCGTCGTTGCGATTGGTTGCCGCGTCCTCGCGAACGACGCGCAGCTCCCACTCCCCGGGCTCGGGCACCTTCAGGTCGGCCAGCCGCGCTATCTCGGCCCCCGCCTGGCTGCCGGTCGTACAGGCATTGCCTCCGGGTCGGCACAGGCGCCAGTGGGCGGCCGTGATCGGCGCGCGATCGCCCTCGGCGGGGTTCTGCCAGACCGTGGCGAAGGCGTTGGCCGACCGCCATGTCTCGCCTCCCTCCACGGATACGGGAACGGCACCTGGGGCGCTATGGTCGATCCGCACCGTCACCGGCTGCGAGGCGTTCGCGTTGTCGGCCGTGTCGATCGCCTGCACCTGAAGCGGCTGGGTGCCTTCGCCGATCTTTGTCGTGTCGACCGAGATCGTCCCCGGATCGTTGGTGCAGGGAATCGGTCGCGTGTAGTCGCACGGTCGCTCGTGTCGTGGGTCGCGCCCTCGACCACCAATCAAAGCCTGCGCGCTCTTGACGCCGACGTTGTCGCTGGCTGTGTAGCTGACGCTCTGGGTGCCGTTGACCCAGGCGCCTTGCGTGAAGGGGTTGTCCTGCACGATGCCGACGGCGGGGCCGCTGACGTCGACGACGGTCGCTTCGGCGTAGTAGGTCCGGACGTCGTTGATCGAGCGCGCGGAGCAGAAGCGTTTGCGGCTGCCGCCGACGCAGACGGCGCGCTGGACGATCCGGGTGGCGCCGGCGATGTTGAACAGCTTTGGCCTCGGTACCCCGACTTGGGCGGTCTGGGCGCGCTCGCTTTTCGGGCAGTTGCGGTTGGCGCGCC
>JACCSF010000128.1 GCA_013813135.1 Thermoleophilaceae bacterium
TATGTCCGCGACCCAGAGCCGGTCGCGCCCGGCGGCCTGGAAGCGCCGGCGGACGAGGTCTGTCGCGGCCGGCTGCTCGGCTCGCACGGTGGTCACCGGCCGCTTGCCGCGCCTGGAGACGCCCTCGATGCCGAGCCGTCGCATCAGCCGCGCCACGCGCTTTCGCGAGAGGCGGACGCCGTGCTCGTTTCGCAGCTCGGCGTGGATGCGTGGGGACGCCATAGGTCTCGCGAGAGCGCTTGAAGATGCGCCCGATCAGCTCGCACAGCTCGCGGTCTCTGAGCTCGTGGGCGGAGGGCCCACGCCGCTTCCAGGTATAGAAGCCGGCGCGGGTCACGCCCAAATCCGACCGCGGGGTCCACCGGCTCAAGGGAGTTCCCGGCGACTGGCGGCTATTTGCCCTCTCGCACTGAACCACCTCTTGCTGGTCGAAGCCGACCGGGACCGCGTCCTGGTCCACTCGGTTGGCGACGCCAACGACGATGGCACGCTCAGGCTAATCGAGCGCACCGATCCACGCGGCGCGCGGGTCGTGGGGCCGATCGAGGTGAGCTGACTCGGTGGCACGCAGGTACCGGACAAGCGACGGGACGACCACGGGTAGCTGCTGGATGCTCGATGAGCGCGCAGAGCCGCAACGCCCCGCCACTCCGGGCGTCAGGGCCGTTGACGGTCGCTGCCCCTCCGTACCGCCGTCCTGCGACAGGCCGTCGCCGACCTGCTACACCTGAGGCGATCCTGCAGCCCAAACAGGTGATCGCCGCCACGAAACGCACCCTGCACCCCGCCGCACGCTGCTTCGGAGTACGCCGACCAGGCTGGATCGTCTTGCTCGCTGCGGCCGCCACACTGGCGCTCGCGTATGCCGCTACCGCCGCTCAGCCGACGGCCGAGTTCACGGTTACGCCGTCGACGCCCACCGAGGGGCTGGCGGCTTCCTACGACGCGGTGCTCTCACCGGCCTATCGCCGCGCGACGGTCGAGTGGGACTTCGACGGAGATCCAGGCGACGTCTTCGAGACGCAGGGCGCCTCGGTCGCGCACGTGTATACGACGCCGGGCGAAAAGCAGATGAGCATGCGGGTGGTCAAGGAAGGCGAGGTCAAGGCGGTGGTCACAAAGACCATCTACGTGAATGCGCGCCCCGACGAATCCGCTGTGGAGCCGGATACCGATCCGACGCCGACTCCCGTCCCGCCGTCGCCGACCCCGACGGAGCCCGGAGCCCGCGACCCCGACGTCGTCGATGGAGCGACATCCGTGATGATGCCCTTCCCAATCGTGCGGATTGCAGGGCAACTCCTGCCGTGGGGAGCGCGGGTCCGGCTGCTCGCCGTCACGGCCCCGCCGGGGGCCGTCGTGACCGCTCGCTGCCGCGGGCAGGGCTGCCCCCTGCGATGGCTCCGCCGACGGTCGCGCGCCAAGCCCGTTCGCATCCGCGGTCTCGAGCGGCGCCTTGTCGCGGGAATCCGCTTGGAGATACTCGTGCGCCAGCACGGTTTCGTCGGCAAGTACACACGCTTCCGAATCCGCACGGGGGTCCGGCCGCCGCTAAGGGACGATCGCTGCCTGCTCCCTGGCCGTCGAACGCCGGTCCGCTGTTCGTTCGGATAGATGCTCAAGCGCCACGTCGAAGTCGTATCGCAAGACCGCCGCGAGCACCTGCTTGATCAGCTCAACGTTCGCCTCTGACATCGCCCGCTCAGTATCCCGAGCCGACCCGCACGAAGAAATCCCCGCCCTCCGCCAACCGATCGCGGCCTTCGGGCGATCACTACCGTCGGCTGCAGCAGGTGTCGCCCGATAGTTCGAGGCGATGGCCTCGAAGCGGCGAGCTCGTGCGGCGTGCGTGACGGAGTCCATCTCCGCCCGTCCCGCCAGGCGCAGGAAGTGCTCGCGCAGACCTTCATCGACCTGACGCAGCGCGAAACGCTGCGCTGCGGTCCGCTCGCGCGCGTTCCGGGCAAATTCGCCCTCGCGTCGGGCGAGCTCTAGGTACCTGGGTGCCTCCACGAAGGCCCCCTACCCGGGGCGCAACACGCGAAGCCGCTTGAGCAGGGGCACCGCACGGTCATCCCCGCCAAGGCGATTGGATTGCGATCTTTTCCACTAGCGGTCGGCGCGCTTGGCCCGGGGTGCTTGCCCCCAGAGCAACGGTCGTCCAGGCACTCATCCCCCCGAGTGCCTGAATCCAAGGGGAATCCCCGTCTATCCACCGACATCCGCGCGGGAGCGTGCCGGTCGGGTCGAGCGCAAAGCTCCTGCTAATCGGCGACCTTTCGCCTCGAAGCCGGCGGAAGCCTCGCTGGATCGCACCCAGGAGACCGCCGGTTCGAGTCCGGCTAGCTCTATTCTGAAGAAGAGTTCAGGCACTTCTCCCGAAAGGCGAGATTTGCAGGGAAAATTCTCAAGGACAGACCGGACGGCAACTGGCCGCCGAGCAGGAGTATCTTCCGGGGGGGAAGTAGATCTAGACGGTGCCCCCGCATCTCGGCCCAACCGGCGCGCGCGTCGTCCGAGTGTGGAACCCGCAACGAGCGATTTTCGGATCGCTTGCCTCCGAGGGCCGCAAGGCGCACCATAGGCCCGTGAGCCTGGACGGTCCCTCGCGACGGATCATCTCGGAGCCGATCGAGACGCCGGCGGTCGAGCCGGCGCAGCCTCCCGAACCAGAGCCGTGTCCGGAACCCCGCGACCCGGCTCGTGAGCCCGAGCCCGCGGGGCGGTCGTGAGCGACACGCCGCTCGTCGCGACCCCGCTCTACGGCCTGCGGACGTGGACCGTCGTGGGGGAGAGCGGTGCCGAGCGGCTCGCCGGCCCGCACCAGTGCACAACGTGGCCGCCGGGCGGCGCGTGGCTCGAGGCCACCTGCACGCAGTCGCCGGTACACCAGCCCCCGACGCACGGCTGCGGGTGCGGCCTCCACGCATGGCATCCATCCCGGCGCTCCGCCCGGCGCATCCTCGCCGGCCGCCGCGACGTTCCCGGAATCGCCGAGGCTCGCGGGGCGATGGAGGTCCACGAGGACGGCTTCCGCGCGGAGCGAGCGCGGCCGTACGCGCTCGTGCTGGTCCCCGGCCGCAACGCCCGCCTCGTGCGCCGGCTTGCGAAGGTGTACGCCGCGCAGGTCGTCGAGGCCGACAGCCCCGACGCGGTGCTGGCCTTCTGTCGAGCGCGCGGGCTCGGGCTCGATGAGTCCACCGTGGTGCGGCTGCTGGGGCCGGCGACAGCCGCCGAGTACCGGCGGGCGAGACGCGAGAGGGTGCGGGCCGACGCGCTCCGGCTGGCGGCCGCGGTAGCGGCGGTGGCGCTGCTCGTCGTCGCCGGCCTACGGGTCGCGACCGACCCGCCGGGCGACCGTGTGCTTCACGGCCGGACGGGCGAGATCCACACCAACTCGCGCTAGGTCTCGGACACGGCGAGAAACCGTCCCCGAGGCGTGGAGTACTTGGGGACATGAGGGACGGCAGAGTCAATCGCGCCATCCAGCAGGGCAAGGCGCGCACCACCGATATCAAGACCCGAGTACCCGAACTTCGGGAGCGGGTGCCGGAGCTACGGGAACGCGTGCCCGAGCTGACCGACCAGCTCAAGAACCGCGGCAGCGAGCTGCGCACCAAGGGCGTCGAGCTGCGCACCAAGGGCGTCGAGCTGCGCACGCACGGCAGCGAGCTGGCGCGCCAATACGCCAAGATGGATGTCTCTTGGGCGAGGTGCAGCTACGCGAAGGCCGCGCGCGCGGCGCTGCTCTCCTTGGGGCTCGGCCCGATGATCGACTACTACGTGCGCAAGCGCGTGGTGGGTGGTGAGGTCTTCGACACGCTCTCACACCCTGTCGTCTTCGTGGCCAACCACTCGAGCCATCTCGACACGCCCACGATCCTGCGCGCGCTGCCGCGCAAGTGGCGCAGCCGCACGGCGGTGGCAGCCGCGGCCGACTACTTCTACAACAAGCGCTGGAAGGCGAACGGCGTCGCCCTCCTGTTCAACACCGTGCCCCTCGGACGCATGGGCGGCGGGCTGGGCAGCGGGGCCACCGACCACGTCGACCGCCTCATCGACGACGGCTGGAACCTCGTCATGTTTCCCGAGGGCACGCGCTCGCGCGACGGCAAAATCGGCAAGGTGCGTTCTGGCGCCGCCGTTATCGCGGCACAACACGGCATCGATGTCGTTCCGATCTACCTCAGCGGGACCCACGAGGCGATGCCGCCGGGCCAGAACTGGCCGCAGCGCAAGCCGGGCCGGTTCTTCTCGCGGCGCCACAAGGTCGAGGTGCGCTTCGGTGATCCGATCCGGCCACGCGCGGTCGACAACCCACGTGACGTGATGGACCGCGTGCGTGCGTTCTGGGACCGCAAGGGCCTCGCCCCCGTGCCGGCGCCGGCCCCCGATCCGGCGCCCCGGTCCGAGCCAGCGCTCGCGGCCAAGGTCGTGCTCGAGCCCGATCCGGGTCGGTTCCGACCAGTTGCTCCGCCCGCGCCGCCGGCGGCTCCCATGCCGGAACGCTCCGGCACCACCGCCGCCTGACGCCAGGCTCGGCGGCGCGCCCGCATTGCCAGCACCGGGCGCCGCGTATACCGTTCCGTCCACCGGGCCTGTGCCGTCATCGAGTGGAGGAGAAACTATGAAGAAGCTCATCAACGACCCCGAGGCCGTCGTCCGGGAGGCGCTGGAGGGCCTAGAGGCGGCACACGGCGATCGTCTCCGGGTCGTCTACGACCCCTACGTGATCGTGCGCGCGGACGCACCGGTCCAGGGCAAGGTGGGCATCATCTCCGGCGGCGGCTCGGGCCACGAGCCGATGCACGGCGGCTTCGTCGGCCCGGGCATGCTCGACGCCGCGTGTCCCGGCGAGGTGTTCACCTCACCCACTCCCGACCAGATGCTCGAGGCCACAAAGGCGGTCGACGGTGGGGCGGGCGTCCTCCACATCGTCAAGAACTACACGGGCGACGTACTCAACTTCGAGATGGCGGCCGACCTCGCAAAGGGTGAGGGGATGGAGGTCGAGGCGGTCATCACCAACGACGACGTGGCCGTCCAGGACTCCCTCTACACCGCCGGCCGGCGTGGCGTGGGCATCACGGTGATCGCCGAGAAGATCTGCGGTGCGGCCGCCGATGAGGGCAAGTCGCTCGCCGAGGTCGCGGAGGTGTGTCGGACGGTCAACGGGCAGGGGCGCAGCATGGGCATGGCGCTGACGCCGTGTGTCACGCCCGGGTCGGGCGAGCCGAGCTTCGAGCTGGGCGAGGACGAGATGGAGATCGGCATCGGGATTCACGGCGAGCCGGGCCGCTTCCGGGAGCCCATCGGGTCCGCCGCGCAGGTCGTCGACCGCCTCGCCACGGCGATCGTCGAGGACCTGCCCTTCGAGTCCGGCGACAAGGTCCTGGCCTTCGTCAACGGGATGGGCGGCACCCCGCTGATCGAGCTGTACATCGTCTACCGCGAGCTCAACCGCCTCCTGCAGGAGCGCGGCATCACGATCGAGCGCCGGCTGATCGGCGACTACATCACCTCGCTCGAGATGGCGGGTTGCTCGATCACGTTGCTCAAGCTCGACGACGAGCTGACGCGGCTGTGGGACGCCCCCGCGGACACGCCGGCCCTGCGCGTCGGCTGAGGGACGCGGCGTTGAGCATCACGTCGACAGCGGTCCGCGACTGGATCCGGGCCTTTGCGGCCGAGGTCGCCGAGCACCGTGCCGAGCTGGTCCAGCTCGACACCGCGATCGGCGACGGCGACCACGGCACCAACATGGATCGCGGCATGCGCAAGGCGGTCGAGAAGCTCGACGACGTGGAGGGCGAGGACATCGGTGCGCTGCTCAAGACCGTCGGCATGGCGCTGGTGTCGAGCATTGGCGGCGCAGCCGGTCCGCTCTACGGGACGCTGTTCCTGCAGATGGGCACGGCGTCCGCCGGCCGGGACGAGCTCAATCTGGCCGGCTGGACCGATGCGCTGGAGGCCGGGGTCAAGGGCGTCCAGGCCCGCGGCAAGGCGGAGCCGGGTGACAAGACGATGGTCGACGCGCTGCTCCCGGCGCTCGACGCGCTGCGCGCCGCGTCCGACGACGGCGCGGAGCTGGGCGACGCGCTGCGC
>JACCSF010000163.1 GCA_013813135.1 Thermoleophilaceae bacterium
CGCGGGTCGGAACGGAGCACGATCGAGCCGGTCGGACATCTCACTCCTGAGCGTCGAGGTTTGGCGGTTGGACGCGGGGGGACGAGGGCCGCCGCCGCGCCGAGAGTTCGACCGGATCGGGGCGCACGCGATTCACCGGACGTTCGGGTACAGCCGCGCGAGGCGCGCCGGGGAGGCACCCGCGACGAACAGCCAGCGAATCAGGAGCCAGCACGAGATCGTTCGCACCAGGCCGAGCCGTCGCCAGCGACGGGCCGAGGTGATCACTGGCCCGGGTAAGCATGTGGTGCGTCCGGTGCGCTCGAGCCGGCGGACGAGGTCGTAGTCCTCCATGATCGCCAGCGGGCGATACCCGTCGAGGCGATCGAAGATGTCTCGACGTAGCCATATCGCCGAGTCGCCGTAGTAGACGCGCGCGCGGCGTTGCACCGCGTACCAGACGCCCAGCACTCGGGAGAAACGGTCGCGACCGTCAAAGCGCAGCGCGAAGTTGCCGCCAAGGACCGCCGGGTCCGCGAGTGCGCGTGTCAGTTGGGCATGGGCGCCGGCGGGAAGCTGCGTATCGGCGTGCAGGAACAGCAAGGCGTCACCGCGGGCGGCTGCCGAGCCGGCGTTCATCTGCGTGGCGCGCCCGCGCGAAGCGCACACCACCGTGGGGCGCGCGGCATGGGACCTCGCGATATCAGGGGTTGCATCGCTCGAGCCGCCGTCGCAGACGACCAGCTCCCAGCGGCCGGCGAGCCGGCCCAGGCGGTCGAGCAGCGCGGGCAGCGCAGCTGCCTCGTCGAGTACCGGCACCACGATCGAGATGAGCGGTGCGGTCGTCATGCGGCGACATCCCCCTGCCGCAACCTCGTGCGGATCGCCGGGGGGCACCGCGGGTCGTCACGGAACGCGAGCGCATCCTCGGGCGTGTCAAGATCGGCCACGGGGTCGAGCAGCCGGCACGACAGCCGCGCCCGGTGCAGAGCGGCCATGGTCAGCTCGAGTACCTGCGGACCACCCCAGGCAGCGGAAGGCAGATCGAACACCGTCGGCGCCGGGCGCGCGAGCGCAATCAATGCGTAGCCGCCATCGAGTGCCGGGACGATGCAGGCGTCCCAGCCGTCTCGCAGCGCGCGCCACGCGGCACGCACGTGCTCGGGGCCCAGCAGCGGCGCATCGGTGCCGACGATGACCAGGCGGTCGTGCTTGTCCGCCCGCTCGACTGCGCGCGCCAGGCGGACCCCCAGGTCGCCCTCGCCCTGCGCCAGCAGCAGTGCGCCGTGTGGCGCGAGCTCGGCCACCTCGGCGCGAGCGTCGTCGGGCGTGAACGCGATCCGTACGCGCGGCGCGACGGTCGCCGCCCAGTGCGCGGTGTGACACAGGAGAGCCGCTTGCAGCCGCGCGCAGCCCGCAGGGCCGAGCAGCGGCTCCAGTCGGGTCTTCGCTTGCCCCCGTCTCGGTGCGCGCGCCATGACCAGGATCGCACTCATACCGCGCACCGAAACGACTCGGGCATACTGCCGTCGGCTTGTCGCAGCGCCAGGAAGCGCTCGACGACGAGCTGCTTGGCGAGGGACAGCGAAGGACGGCCGGGAGCGACGAGCATGTCCGGGCTCGAGCGAAGGTCGCCGCCGATCGGATGCCAGTGCACACCGTCGACGGTCACCGTGAGTTCCGGCGCGAGCAGCGCGTCGTCGACCTCGATCGCGGCAGCTTCTGTCGCCGCGAAGCCACGGCGCACAAGCGGCCGGACTGCGAAGTCCTCGGCGTCCACGCCGACGCGCTCAAGCATGACGCGAAGCTCCTCGACCTCCGTGCGATTGTCGGGGGTCTCGGTCATTGCGACGCGTAACCGAAGGCCGAGGCGACGCGCGACCGCGACGCCGTCCATTGCACGCCGCCATGACCCCGCGCCTCGCCAGGCATCATGGGTCTCGGGACGTGCGCCGTCGAGCGACGTCTGCACGACGAGTCGCTCGCGGCTCGCGAGGCGCTCCAGCTCGCGAGCCCGGCGGCCCGTGAACACCATCGCGTTGGTCAGGACCACGGTGGGCAAGCGGTCGCTTGCGTACTCAAGCATCGCGACGATGTCGGGTTCCAAGAAGGGCTCGCCACCGGTCACGTAAAGCTCGCGAAAACCCTCGGCGACGGCCTCGTCGACGAGCTGCTCGAAGCGTTCGAGGCCGATCGACCGACGGCGCGCGCGCGGGGAGGAGGCGACCACGCAGTAGTCGCACGCCAAGTTGCAGTGAAAGTTCGTGTAGATCCAAAGCCGCGGACGGAACGCCGCGGTGCCGAACAGCTCCACGACCGGCCGGCCTCCGTTGGGCAGCGCGGGTATGTCAGCCCATCCGATCCCGTCGTCGCCAAACTTGGTCGGCACCGCCGCGCGGTAGAGCTGAAAGCGGCCGCGAGCGCGCTCGCGTGGCGGGACGACCTCCAGGCACGTCGTCCACCAGCCCGTTTCGATCGTCTCCACGAACGCCTCGGGCAGGCCGGCGCCTCGCATCGAGGCCGCTTGGGTGCGCCACTCGTACGTGACGGGCACGAGCTGCGCCCGGGCCTCGCCGGCGTCGAGGTCGAGGTCGAGTACTGCGTACCACGTCTCCGTGCGACCGTCGTTCGCCGGTCGGCCGACCGTGCCGACGTTAACGACGAGGGTCCCCGCAACGTTGCCCTGCCAGGGAATCCCTGTGTGTGTACACAACAGCACGTCCGCGCCGCTGGCCACCACGCGCATCTCCAGCTCCTCCTCGTCCAGCGACTCCCAGAGGAAGTCGTTGATGGCCAGTGGTGACCCGTGGACCATGTGCACGTCCACACCGCCGACCATCTCGCGGCGCTCCAGCGGCAGCTCGCGCATCCACGCCGCGAACGCCGGGCTGGTCGCCGCACGCGTGTAGTCATAGATCAGCTGCGCGTAGTGGTTGTCGCGCTCGTCGCTGTAGCCGCATCCGCAATCGGGATCGCCGCGGCCGATCGCCACGTCATAGTTGCCCGCGATGCATTCGACGCCGTCCAGCAGCGGCCAGATCGCGTCGCATTCCGCGCCGAACCCGCCGAGGTCGCCGAGGCAGAACATCCGCTCGCAGCCTCGAGCGCGGGCGTCGGCGAGCATCGCCCGCAGCGCATGGGGGTTTGCGTACGGACCACCGAAAGCGGCAATACGAGTCACTGAACCGTCCGACCCGTCGACACGGTCACAGGATTCAGGACCCGAACCAGGGAGACGCTCCAATGCCGAAGATCGCCGTCCTGCTCCTCGCCGAACCCGGCACCCCGGAGGCGATGGGCCGCATGGCCAACGCGCTCACCGTCGCGCAGGAAGGCAAGGGCGCCGGCGACGATGTCCGGCTCCTCCTCGACGGAGCGGGAACGAAGTGGGCACCCGAGCTGGCAAACGAGGAGCACAAGTACCACCGTCTGTTCGAAGACGTTCGCGGACACGCTGGGGCTTGCGTGTACTGCTCCCGCGCATACGGCGTCAAGGACGATATCGAGGCGGCCGGTGTCGACTTCGTCGACGAGTACAAGGGCCATCCGAGCGTGCGGCAGCTGATCGCCGACGGCTATGAGGTTGTCACCTTCTGACACGCGACAGTCGTCGTACGGTCTCGCTGACCAGCTGGTTGACCGCTTGATGAATCCTCGGCGGGGGTTGCCGGGTCACAGGCTCGGGACAACCCAGACGAAACCCAGGAGACCCTGATGAGCGCCACAACCGAAGCGATCGGCCGGTTCGTCGGCAGCGAGGAGCGCGACGCGACCCGCCCTAGTCCAGGCCGCAGGGACGGCATGGTCGTGGCTGATAGAGATCGCGCCCGTGTCGTCGAGGTCCACCATGACTGTCCGGCGTCCACGAAGGGCCGCCGGCGGTAGCGGATGTCCGGAGTCGCCCTTGTAAGCGACCTCGCCGCGCGACTGCGCGCCGGGTGGCTCCTCACGCGTCCGGTCGCGCCGGACACTGCCGCGGCGCTGGCGCACCGGTGGGCCGAGCTGCCTGCCAGCGCCAGATCGCCCGCACAGCTGCTCGGCCGGCGCACGGCCGGATGCGAGGGCACGCATGGCGTGTTCCCGCGCTGCAACCTCGCCTGCACCCCCTGCTACCACGGGCGCGACGCCAACCGCGTGCGCACCGACGGCACACACACCGTCGCGGAGGTCGATCGTCAGATGCGCTACCTGCGCGCGGTGCGCGGCACCGACCAGCACGCGCAGCTGATCGGGGGAGAGGTCAGCCTGCTGGACCCCGACGACCACGCCGCAGCGCTACAGGCGATGATCCGCCACGGCCGCAAGCCGCTGAGCATGACCCACGGCGACTTTGACTACGAATATCTTCGTCGGCTCGCAATCGGGCCGGACGGTCAGCGCCGCTTCCGGCTGCTGCGGTTCGCCGGGCACTTCGACTCGTTGATGCTCGGCCGCCGCGGCATCCCGCGCCCACGCAGCGAGGCAGAGCTGCACCCCTATCGGCGGGCGTTCGTCCAGATGTTCGAGCTTCTGCGCCGCGAACATGGAGTGCGGTCTGACCTCGCCCACAACATGACGGTCACGCCGCGCAACCTGCCCGAGGTCGCCGAGGTCGTCCGGGGGTGCATGGGAATGGGGTTCGGCATGTTGTCGTTCCAGCCTGCCGCCTACGTCGGCAACCGCGCACGGTGGCGCGAGGATTTCCACTCCGTCGACATCGACGCGGTCTGGCGCGAGATCGAGCGCGGGGCGGGCACGCGGCTGCCCTGGCGCCACCTCCAGATGGGCGATCCGCGCTGCAACCGGTCCGCCTACGGCGTCCTTGCCGGCGCGCGATGGACACCGCTGCTCGACGACCGCGACCCCCGCGACCTGCGGGCTCGCGACACGTTCCTCGACACACTCGGCGGCATGAACTTCGAACGCAGTCTGCCAGTTGTCGCGACGGCGACCGCCCGGGTCGTCGCACGCCATCCACGGGTCCTTCCGCTCGCGGTCGGATGGGCCACGCGGTTCGTGAGGCGCGCCGGTGTGCGCCGGCTGCTGACGGGCCGGCCGCGCGGGCTGACCTTCGTCGTCCACGCCTTCATCGACGCGGACGTCGTACGGCCGGCGTGGGACGCGCTCGAGCGGGGTGAGACCGCGGACGACCCCACCGTGCGTGGCGCTCAAGAGCGCCTGCAAGCGTGCTCATACGCAATGGCGCATCCCGAGCAGGGGCGGCTGGTGCCGGCATGCGTGCAGCACGCCGTTCTCGACACCGAGGAGAACCTTCATCTGCAGCGGCTGCTGCCGGTCAAGCAGGATGGCGTGACCGAGACACAATCAACCTGAAGGGAGGCCAGCGCCCCATGGACGCTCTCTTTCTCATCGGTCGGCTGCTGTTCGCGCTCGTCTTCGTCATGTCGGGCGCGACGACACATCTGCTCGGCCGGCACGGCGCGATCGAGTACGCGCGCATGTACAACGCCCCTGCGCCCGGGCTGATGGTGCCGCTCAGCGGCCTGGCCATCATCGTCGGCGGGTTGTCGATCGCTCTGGGTCTCTACGCGGACATCGGTGCGCTGATGGCCGCCGCGTTCGTGCTGCTGATAGCGCCGATCATGCATGCCTTCTGGAAGGAGCGGGACGCCCAGCAGAGACAGAATCAGATGGCGCACTTCATGAAGAACATGGCGATTTGCGGCGGTGCGCTCGTCATCTTCTTCACCTACAACCAACTCCAAGGCGACGCGCCGCTCTCGCTGACCGACCCTCTGTTCGGTCGCGGGTAGGCGTCGACACGATGAGAGCCCGCTACGACCTGGTCGTGCTCGGTGGCGGCACCGGCGGCCTGGTGTCCTCGCTGATCGCCGCCGGAGCCGGCGCGCGCGTGGCGTTGATCGAGCGGGACCGTACCGGGGGTGACTGCCTGTGGACAGGCTGCGTGCCGAGCAAGAGCCTGCTGGCCGCCGCGTCGCTGGCGCACCGCATGCGGCACGCCGACGCGGTGGGACTGGAACCGTTCGAGCCGGCGATCGATTTCGCCCGAGTGATGGACCATGTCTGGGGTGCGATCCGCACGATCGAGCCACACGACTCGCCTGACCGCCTGCGCCAGGCGGGCGTCGAGGTGATCGCGGCAGACGGGCGCTTCACCGCGCCGGGCCGCATCGCCGCGGGTGGCCGCGAGTTGGGTTACCGGACGGCGATCATCGCGACCGGCTCGCGGCCCGTGCTGCCATCGGTTCCCGGGCTCGACGCGGTCTCTCCGCTCACTACGGACACCGTCTGGGATCTGCGCGACCTACCACGACGAGTGGTGGTGCTCGGTGGCGGCCCCGTCGGCTGTGAGCTCGGTCAGGCCTTCGCGCGGCTCGGCGCGCACGTGACCCTCGTCGAGATGGCTGACCGTTTGCTCCTCAAGGAGGAGCCCTCGGCGAGCGATCTGATCGCGCAGCGCCTTGGCACCGAGGGCGTCGACGTCCGCACCGGCCGGCAAGCAACCGAGGTTCGCGGCAGCCGACTGGTACTCGACGATGGAGCTGCCATCCCGTTCGATCGCGTGCTCGTCGCGACCGGCCGGCGTCCCCGGACTGAGGAACTCGGGCTGGGGACGGTGGTCGTCGACGTCGACCCGAACGGCGCGGTCAGCGTTGACCACCGCCTCCGCACGACCGCGCACGGGATCTATGCCGTGGGGGATGTGACCGGCCTGCTGCCATTCACGCACGTAGCCGCCCACCACGCTCGCGTCGCCACGTCGAACGCCGTGTTCCATACGCGTGCCACCGTCTCGGCCGTCCTTCCGCAAGTGACCTTCACCGACCCCGAGGTCGGCCGGGTCGGGCTAACCGAAGCGGAGGCCCGCGAGCGTTGGGGCGACGGCGTGCGCATCGCCGAGTTCAATCACGCTTCGCTAGACCGCGCGATCGCCGCCGGTGAGCCGTACGGCTTCAGCAAGCTCGTCGCAGTCCCGCGCGGGCGGCTCGTCGGCGCGACGGTCGCTGCACCGGGCGCGGGAGAAGCGATAGCGGAGCTGACCGGGTGGCTCTTACGCGGAGGCAAGATCGCGGATGTCTCCCGGGCGGTTCACGCGTATCCCACGCTGTCCGAGGGTCCCGCCCGCGCCGCCGATCACTACCTCGCGGCCCGGTACTCCAGTCCGCGCGTGCGCGCCATCGCGCGGCCCGTGTTGGCGGCGCTGCGCCTGCTCGAGCGCCCGCGATGACGGGGGGCGAGCGCTGGGCGACAGAGCAACTGGGCGAGCTACTGACCGCCGGGTTCCGGCCGCGGGCATGGGAGCGCTTCCTGCGGGCCTCGTTCGAGCGCGCCGCCGAAACCCGCGGCGCACGCCCATCGCTCGTGCGCCAGGCGCGGACCTGGCCCACCGTCGGCCTGGCCGGTTC
The DNA here is from genome assembly GCA_013813135.1 of Thermoleophilaceae bacterium. Taxonomy (GTDB): domain Bacteria; phylum Actinomycetota; class Thermoleophilia; order Solirubrobacterales; family Thermoleophilaceae; genus JACVRW01. The sequence continues at coordinate 7,347 of JACCSF010000163.1, forward strand.
ACTCGCCCTCGCACCCCTTCTTAGACGCGCACGCGCGTCAGCCCCTCGCAGCTGGCAGTTGATCGCCTGGTGGGGAGCGGTTGCCGGGATGCTCGACTGGCACCTGGGCATGCTCGAGGGCCCACACGGACAGCGGCACGACCGTCTGCGCAGCGCCGACGCTCTCAGCCTTGCGCGCCTCGGCCTTGTCCCCTTCGTCGCCGCCACGAGCGGTACGTCGCCTCGTGACCGCGGCCTGTTCTCCGCGCTGATCGTGAGCGGAGGTCTCAGCGACCTGCTCGACGGACCGCTCGCGCGCCGGGTCGGTGCGACACGGCTCGGTCGAGATCTCGACACCGCCGCGGACGTTATGCTCAAGCTCGCCGCCGCGCGGGCCGGCGGACAGGCGGGCTGGCTTACTCGACGCGCGGTTCGCCTGGTTGCGGGGTGCCAGCTCTCCGGCGTCGCGCTTGTGACGATGTCCTATTTCCGTGCCTGCCACCGCCCGGCCGCGAGACCGTTCGATCAGCCCGGTTGGAGTGCGGCCGCTCTGCTGGGCGGCCTGGCGCTCGCGCCGAGGACAGGTCGCACCGGGAACGTGCTCGTCGCCAGCGCATCGCTCTGCACGCTTGGGAGCGCGAGTCTGATACCGACCACCCTCCGCGAACTCGAGTGCACCGGCGCTGGTAGCTCTCCGCTCGAGGCTCTCGGGCTGCGGCGTCCCGGGAGGGGCGCTGACGCTCGGCCCGGAGCAATGTCTCCCCTGGCGACATAGCGCCCGCCGTAACGCATACTTGATCCATGCTTCATGCGAGCAGATCGCCTCACGGGGGCTTGGCGCTTGGCTTCGGGGCGTTCGGCACGGCGATCTGGCTGCAACGCGAGCCCGTTTGTCACCGGTGGAGCGTCTGGCACACCAAGCGACCCGATGCCGCGATCGGCTGCGGCGATGACAACGGATACGGCGCGGCCGGCGTGAGAGAGCCGCGCCGGCCACGACCCAGCGACCTCCGCGGCGGGGCGCTACTCGACATACCCCTCGGCGATCATTAGACAGTACCCGTCCGGATCGTGGACGGTCATCTCTCGCCTGGGTCCCGGCGATCCGTCCACGATCGGGCCGACGCTGACTTCCTTTGAGAGAAGGTGCACCCGAAGAGCATCGAGGTCGTCGGCGTAGAGGTAAAAGCGGACTCGCTGCTCAGGCGCGTCGATCAGGCCAGCTGCGCGAACCAGCATCGTCCGAGCGTCGCCACCGGCAAGGGCGGCGAAGTCGAGGACGCCTTCGTGGACGTAGGTGTCCGAGACCTCGAAGCCGACTAGCTCGTAGAAGGCGATCGAGCGCGCAACGTCGGCGACCTGCACGAACGGGATTAGCTGACTGACCCGGTTGGCATGCATCAGAGCAAGTAACGGCCCCGCGTCATGCAGTCGCGGCAGGGGTTGTCGAACTTACGCTGCTCTCTCCTTGCGTCTAGGTACAAGCTCACCGGTCTGTAGCCATCCGCGGGCGGGGCGATCCAGCATCGCCCGACCTCGCGGCCCTAGGCGAATCGAGCGCGATCAGGTCCATCGTCAGCCAGGATCGCTTGTCGGGGCGGCACGATGTAGCCTGGCCTCGGCGCCGTCGACTGGCGCGAAGAGCAAGCACCCGACCTGATCGTCGCGGTCGAGCAGGGCGTTGGAGATCGCGGTGATCTCACAGCCGCCCGAGCGCCGGGTGGCGGCGACGAGCATCGAGGCGCCGTAGAAGATGAGCGCGGCCCCCGCGGTCGCGGGGAAGTAGAACAGGGCGACGAATACCGCGGCGTTCAGCAGGTGGCTGCCGGGCCCCACCGCGCGCAGCGGAACCGGTGAGTGTCCGGCGCGCAGTGAGACCAGAGCGAAAACGACGGCTGGGAACACGATCAGCCCCAGCGCGGCGTCCCACTAGGACGGATCGCGCCAGAAGAACGCCAGGCCGATCAACGCGAGGCCGACGATGACTCGCGCGGTGACACCGAGATGACCGATCGCCGGCGGCGTTCCGTTAAGTCTGTGGATCAGTCCTGTGCTTCGCTCCGCGGGCATCTGAGCACCTCCGAAATAAGCGTTCGTGGCACGCGCGTCGAGTTGGTCATCTCACCTTTGTCTTATATCAGAATCTTCGTGTATGATCCCTCGGCTGATGGAAGCAGCGGTCGCCAACGCCCCGTTTCGCCTCCCGGAGGCTCCGGTCGAGGCCGACCTGCTCGCGAAGTACTTCCGCGTGCTCGGCGACCGGACCCGCCTGAGGATCCTCGAGCTGATCGCCGAGGGCGAGCGCTCGGTCGGCGACCTGGCGGCCGAGCTCGGTGAGCCCCAGCCCAAGGTGTCCAACCACCTCAAGTGCCTTCGCTGGTGCGGGTTCGTGGTCACCCGTCGCGAGCACCGAACGATCTACTATGCCCTCGCCGACGAGCGGGTGGCGGGGGTGATCCAGCTCGGTCGCGCGCTGCTCCACGAGAACGCCGGGCACGTCGCGGCGTGCGCCCGCGTCGACCGGAGCGGGTGCTGATGCGGGAACCTGCCGTGGCGATCCGGGGTGTTACCCTGGCTGTCGTCTGCTGCGCGGGCGCGCCACTGCTGATCGGCGCGATCGGAGGCCTCACGGTCGCTGTGCTCGGCTGGAGCGCCCTGGCGGTCGCAGCGCTGGCCTTCGTGGCGATCGTTCTCACTCACCGCAATGGCCGATCCGACCGGCGATGACGCCGATCTGCCCGGCATGCGGCTGTTCGCTGGTGCGCCTTGGGGTCATTCGCGCGGATGCCGTTCGCCTGGAGCATCGCGGCCAGGAGCTGCTGTTCTCCTGTCGGCGATGCGCGGAGGTGTTTGGCGAGGACCCTGACCGGTATTTGGGGGAGATCGCCGACTGGATCGTTTGTCCGACCTGCCTTGCGGAGAAGCCCAAGGCCCTGTCGGTGTCGATCAGCCATGAAGGCCGAGACATCCATTTCTGCCGTTGCCCTGGCTGCCTGGAGGAGTTCCAGCGGCGCCCGGCCGAGCTGCTTGGGCGCCTGGCCGCATGAAGATCGAACTCCTCTACTTCGACGGCTGTCCGAGCTATGAGGCGCTGCTGCCAAGGCTGCGAGCGCTGGTGGGCGAGGAGGGAATCGACGCAGAGGTCGAGTTGCGCCGGGTCGGGTCGGTCGACGCGGCCGAGGAGCAACGCTTCCTGGGCTCGCCGACGGTCCGCGTAGGCGGCCGTGACGTGGACCCCGATGCCGACTCCCGCGAGGACTTCGGACTGAAGTGTCGGCTGTACCGCTCGAGCGAGGGCACCTCGGGCCTTCCCCCCGATCGATGGGTCATCGAAGCGCTGCGGCGCGAGCTCGCTCGGTCCGAGCGGTGAGCGAGCGCTTCGACGCAATCGTGATCGGCGCCGGCCCGGCCGGCGAGGTGGCGATCTCGCGGCTCTCATCCCATGGCCTGCGCACGGCACTGGTCGAGCGCGAGCTGGTCGGCGGCGAATGCGCCTACTGGGCCTGCATCCCCTCCAAGACCCTGCTGCGACCCCCGGAGGCGCGGGCGGAGGCGCGCCGGGCGCCGGGGATCGCCGAGCCCGCCGCCAGCTGGCCGGAGATCGCGAGGTACCGCGACTACATGGTCCGCGGCCTCGATGACTCCGGCGCCGTCAGGGGCTATGAGGAGCGTGGCGTGTCTGTGTTCAAGGGCGAGGCGCGAATCGAGGCGCCGGGCCAGGTCCGCGTCGGCGCCAGAGTCCTCGCGACGGAGCGGATCGTGGTCGCGACCGGAAGCGAGCCAGCGATCCCGCCGATTGACGGACTTCGCGAGGCCGGCTACTGGACCAACCGCGAGGCGACCACGCTCTCAGAGATTCCCCGCGACGTGGTCGTTCTCGGCGGCGGGCCGGTCGGGATCGAGCTCGGGCAGATGCTTCGCCGCTACGGGGCCGAGGTGACGATCGTCCAGGGCGCCGAGCGGCTGATCGACCGCGAGGATGCGCGGGTCGGCGAGCTGATCGCCGACGCGCTGCGGGCAGAAGGCGTCGAGCTTCGCCTGTGCGAGAAGGCGACCGGGGTCAGCCGGGACGGCGAGAGAACCACCGTCGAGCTGGGCTCGGGCGAGACCGTGTCGGGCGAGCGCCTGATCGTCGCCATCGGTCGGCGCCCGCGCGCCAGAGACCTCGGTGTGGAGGCCATCGGAGTCGAGCTCGGCGAGCGCGGCGAGATCCCGATCGACTCCCGCTGCCGGGTCGCCGACGGCGTCTGGGCGATCGGCGACGTTACCGGCGTCTCGCTGTTCACCCACGCCGCCAAGTACCAGGCCCGGATCGCCTGCGCCGACATCCTCGGGGCAGGCAGGGACGCCGACTACACGGCGATACCACGAGTTGTGTTCTCCGACCCGGAGATCGCAGCCGTAGGGCTGACGGCTCAGGAGGCCACCGAGCGGGGGATCGAGGTCAGCACGGCCGACGCCGATCTGATGACGATCGCCCGCACCGAGACCTACGGTGTAGGGCTGGGTGGTGAGGTGGGGATCGTCGCCGACCGCGGGCGCCGTACCGCGATCGGCGCCTGGGCGGTCGGTCCGCTGGCCGGCGAATGGATCCATCAGGCCGTGTTGGCGGTCAAGGCCGAGATCCCGATCGACGTGTTGCGCGACACCGTCGCCCAGTTTCCGACCTTCACCGAGGCCTACTTGCCGGCGCTCGAAGCGCTCGAGGTCTGACGTTCCATTGAAATGGCCACACCAGCGACCTACACTTGGTTCGTGCCCGGCTGACGTTAGAACGCCTCTCTAACGCACTCCTCGACCGGTGCCCGCGTGCACCGGAAGTCCCTTCGTGGCCATCCGCGCCCGTCCGCTCCTGCATGGGTCGGCGGCGGCGCGCGAGCTCCCCCTTCCCGGTCCACCGGCTGGAAAGGCATGGATTCCCGAAGAGAAGGAGGACCGTAAAATGACGAAGCCAAACGCGAGAGCAAACGTCGAGACGATGATCGCGTGGCTCGACGCGATGCGCAGGAAGGACCTCGACGCAGCTGTGGGCTACTTCGCCTTGGACGTGGTCTGGGAGGGACTCGTCGAGGGCGTCGAGTGCTCGAATCGAGAAGACGTGCGCGAGATGCTCCGCGAGAGCATCGACGAGAACATGGACGTGGTCGCCTTGGAGATCCTGGCGACCGGCGACTGCGCCGTGCTCGGCGTGCGGAGCCCGCAACTGCAGGAGCTTGCCGGCGTCGCGCTCGGAGGCCAACTCTTCAACGTCTTCACGATCGAGGAGGGCCAGATCGTCCACGTCCACGACTACGCGTCGAGGGCCGAGGCACACGCGGCGGCATAAGGGTTCGTGTCGACCTCCTTCGGTGCATGGCTCCGTGACTCCGTTCGTGACTGCAATTTGAGCGAAAGTCAGAAGACCTGGGACGAGGCGAAATCCCATTGCAGAGCGCAATCTGCCCTCACCAGATAGCCGGCGACAGGGCTCATAACCCGAATGAGCCGGGCTGGGTTTCGCGGAGACCGTTTTGGTTGGTTCCCTCTGTTCATGTGAGGGAGATTTCTAAGGTTCTGGTCTGGCTCAGCCGTTCGAACTCTGACGGTGGTAGATCGCCGAGCGCTTGGCGTAGTCGGCTGTCGTTGAACCAGCCGATGTACTCGACGACGGCGAGCTCGAGCTGGGCGCGGGTGCGCCAGACGCGGTCGGCGATCAGCTCGGTCTTGAAGCTGTCGACGAAGCTCTCGGCGAGCGCGTTGTCGAAGGCGTCGCCGACCGAGCCGACCGAGGCCAGCACGCCGTGGTCGGCCAGGGTCTGGGTGTAGTCGATCGAGGTGTATTGGGCGGATCCAAGTGGTCGTTGCAACGACTGATCGAGAGGAGTTGCGATGGGCAGGAAGGAGCGGGCTTGGGAGCGTGCGGGACGGCCGGTGATGCGGTCGCCGGGGCGTCCGCCGGTCGGTCGACGCGAGCATCGGCAGCGGTTCTGGGCGGCGATCGCTCGTGGCGTGGCCAGCGAGGATGCCGGGGTCGAGGCGGGTGTGTCGCCGGCCGTTGGCGTCCGGTGGTTTCGGGAGGGTGGCGGGATGCCGTCCGTGACGCTCGCTGCGCCGTCGGGGCGGTACCTGTCGTTTGCCGAGCGGGAGGAGATCGCGATCTTGCGTGCCGGTGGTTGCGGGGTGCGGGAGACTGCCCGTCAGCTCGGTCGTTCGCCGTCGACAATCTCGAGGGAGCTCCGTCGCAATGCCGCGACCCGCAGCGGTGGTTTCGAGTATCGCGCCACGACTGCGCAATGGCATGCCGACCTGCGCGCCCGGCGACCCAAGCCCGCCAAACTCGCGGTCAACGACCAGCTGCGCCGCTATGTGCAGGACCGTCTGGCCGGGGTCGTGCAGCGCCCGGACGGGACCGCTGTCGACGGTCCGCCGGTGCCGTGGAGAGGCCGCCGTCACGGCCGGCGGGCGGATCGTCGGTGGGCGCGGTCGTGGAGCCCGGAGCAGATCTCCAACCGCCTGCGCCTGGAGTTCCCCGATGATGAGTCGATGCGCGTCTCCCATGAGGCGATCTACCAGTCGCTGTATGTGCAGGGCCGTGGAGCGCTGCGGCGTGAGCTGGTCGCCTGCCTGCGGACCGGGAGGGCGCTGCGTGTCCCTCGGGCCCGTGCTCGCCGGGGCAAGCGCTTCGTGACGGACGAGGTCATGATCAGCCAGCGGCCCGCCGATGCGGCCGACAGGGCTGTTCCGGGTCACTGGGAGGGCGACCTGATCCTCGGGCTGGGCAGCTCGGCGATCGGCACGCTCGTCGAGCGCAGCAGCCGGTTCACGATGCTGCTTTATCTCCCGCCGATGGACGGCCGCGACGGCCCCAGGGTCAAGAACGGTCCGGCGCGCATCGGCCACGGAGCCGAGGCGGTCCGCGACGCGATCGCCAACGGGATCACCACGCTGCCGCAGCAGCTGCGCCGGTCGCTGACCTGGGACCAGGGCGCCGAGATGGCCCAGCACGCGCAGCTTCGGGTCGACACCGGCCTGCAGGTCTATTTCTGCGATCCACAAAGCCCGTGGCAGCGGGCCACCAACGAGAACACCAACGGGCTGCTGCGCCAGTACTTCCCGAGAGGGACCGACCTCGCCAGGCACAACGCAGATGACCTCGCCGCCGTCGCCGCTGCCCTGAACACGCGGCCGCAAGACCCTCGGCTGGAGAACCCCCGCCGAGGTGCTCGACGAGCACTTGGCAGCGACGGCCTGACCGCCCGAGCGGTGCTGAGAAGGACCGAGGCAGGCACGCGACGCCGGCAGCGCCAGACCGGGGGCTTGCAGGACATGCCCTCGGCTATCGCCGCTCCGGCCCGCCCTCCGGGCGAGCCTCCGCGACGACAGCCGCATCACCCCGATCGCGTCGCTGCGCGAGGCCCAGCGCAGCCGTCGCCCGCAAGTCCGTAGATTCATTTCACGGACACACTGTTGCGAGGACCGGTTGAGTCCGGGCTGTGCACGAGCGTCACTTTGATCGCCGCGCACCCCGTGGCCCGGCCGCCGACTCTCATTTGTCGCCGCGATCGCCGCTGGCGGCCTCCGCGTCGTCGCCAGCTGGCGCGGAGCGGAGCGGCTCCAATGCGAGTCCGCACATCATGCATTCGGCGGCGCCGTCGGGTACGCGCTCGCGGCAGCGCGGGCAGCGGTCGGCCTGGTCGTCCGTGCTCGGCTTGCGTTGGAAGAGTCGCATCGTGTCCCTCCAAGTCGGAGTGCGCCCCTGAGAGTTGCTGCCGAGTTCCAGCGCGTCCATACATAAACACCCCCAACTTGCCCCTACGGTCAAAGCGGGGTCCGACGGCCGCGGCAGTCGGCGGCCCCACCATCGTGAGGCGCTAGTGGCCGTCGAGCCAGCGTCGGGTCAGCGGGGTGGCGCTGAGGCCGTGAATCACGATGGAAGCCACGACGCAGACGATCGTGGTCCAAACGACGATGTGCTGTTCGACGGCGTTCAGCACCTGCGCGTCGACGACCACGGCGGCGTAGAAGAGCGCGGCGACGCCGCGCACGCCGAAGAACCCGAGGAATACGCGCGCGTGTCGGCTCATGAGCTTCGGACCCACCGTGGCGTATACGAGCGCCGGACGAATGATGAGAAGCAGAAGCGGTACTAGGAGCCAGCCAGCGATGCCGGGCGCGCTGAGCCCCGCGGTCGTCAGCATCGTCCCCAGCATCAGCAGCACGAGAAGCTCGAGGGTTTTTCCGGCCGCCTCCGCGCCGTGGTGAACGGGCCTATGCATCTCGTGGTCGAACTCGTAGCGGCGGAAGCTAAATCCCGCAGCGAACACGGCAAGCAGCCCGTACGCCCCGATCGCCTCGGTGACGCCGTAGATGACGAGCACGATGCCGAGGGTCACGAAACCTTCGAGCTCCCGCGATACAAGGGCGCCGTCGCGTGCCCGCGTAAGCGCGGCCGCCGCGGCGAAACCGGCCGCGGCTCCGAGCAGGAGCCCTGCCCCGGCGCTGTAGAGCAGGTCGGCGGCCAACCATTGGCCGATCCATCCAGTGCCGCCCTGCTCCGCGACAAAGAGGCCAAGCACTACAAAGGGTGAGGCCAAGCCGTCGTTGAAGCCGGCCTCCGTGTGCAGCGACAGGCGCGGCTCGCCGATCACCTCGCCGCCGGGAGCGGTCAGCCCAACGTCTCCTGCCAGGACGGGATCGGTCGGCGCAAGCACAGCGCCGAGAAGCAGCGCAGCCCCGAATGACAGGCCCATTGCCCACATTCCGAAGACGGCGATCGCGAGGATCGTCAGCGGCATCACGAGGACCAGCAGCAGCCCAATTGAAACCCACGAGCGGCGCTGAACGTGGCGCTCGATCGTGAGGCCCGCGGCAAAGACGGCGACGATGAGGGCCAACTCGGCCAGTCGCTCCAGCAGTACGTGGTCGCCCTCGGGGTCCAGCGGAGGCACGTCAAGCACAGACAGCGCGACGGCGCCGACGGCACCTAGCGCCACATAGAACACCGACGCGGAGAACGTCCGCTCGTGCTGCTGCGTCATCGCCGCAACGCCGATCAGCACCGTGATGCCCACCGCCGCGAGAGCGACGGAATAGAGGCCACCCAGGTGCCAGCCCGGAGCGATCGAAAAAAGCCCGGGGACGTTGCTCATCGCACCGCGCGATCGGACGCGTTGATCAAGACGTGGGCCTTAGCGAGAGCACACGTCAGGGCGGCGGCGATGTGGCGGGAAGATGGCGAGGGAACTCCTCTACGAAGGGTCGGCAAGATCACGCCGACCCGTCTTCCCGGCACACCGTCAGTCACTGTAGCCAATGCGGGACGCCGCCGATGCGGCCGGGCCGTCTCCTGCTCAACCAGAGAGGACGCGCTCTGTCTGCTCGATGTGCTCGCGCATCGCCAGCGCCGCGTCGGTCGAGTCGCCGCGGCGCAGCAGCGTCACCAGACGACGGTGCTCGCCGTTTGAGCGCGCGAGCCGCTCCGCGGGGTGGCCCATTCCCGCGATCACGTCGTTCATGTGACCGTGCACCTCGGTCATGAGGGCCACGAGTCGCGGTGAGTGCGCCGCCTCGGCGACACCGATGTGGAGCCGCACGTCGGCGCGGCGGAACTCCTCAAAGGTTTTCGCGGCTTGCATCCGCTCGATCGCCTCGTCGAGCAGGTCGAGGTCGCCAGGCGCGGCTCGTTCCGCTGCCAGCACGGTTGATCCGGTCTCGATTGCTACGCGTTGGTCGAGGAGGGGCTGCAGTCCATCGCGGAGGTGTTCGGCTCGGTGGCCAGACGACAGGGGTGGGGCCTCGACTACGAAGGTTCCGCCGCCCCGGCCGCGGAGAGCCACGAGGTGCCCGCTCTGGACCAGAGTCGTTAGCGCCTGCCGGAGCGTAGATCGATTGATGCAGAGTTGGCCGGCCAGTTCCCGCTCTGGCGGCAGCTGGCTTCCGGGAGCGAGCACCCCGAGGCGGATTGCCGTTCCCAGCCGCTTCACGGTTTCTTCCGTGGGCGTTGAATGGCGCATCGGCGTGAAGACCGCGTCGCGAGCTGGGCTCCTGTCGCCCATGCGACGACGGTACACCTGCTGCGCTTCATGAGCGGGCCGGATTGACTACGTCATCCGGCGGGGTTAAGGTCGGCGCGGCCGGCGTAGGTCGGGTCATAGACCACCCAAGGGGTGGCTGAGAAGAGGGGGTTCGCGGTGGCGACGAGCGAAGGCAGCGAGGCCGTCGGTACCGAGGCCGCGGCCAGCCAGGACGAGCAGCGTCTGCACGAGCTCGGCTATAGGCAGGAGCTCTCGCGCGCGTGGTCTGGATTCACGAACTTCGCTATCTCGTTCACGATCATCTCGGTTCTCGCCGGGACGTTCACCACGTTCGCTTTCGCATGGCAGAACGGAGGGCCGATCGCGGTGTCCATCGGGTGGCCGGTGCTGTGCGCCTTCGTGTTGATGGTCGCCTTCTCGATGGCCGAGCTGACGTCGCGGTACCCGACCGCTGGTGGCCCCTATTGGTGGGCCCACGACCTGGGCGGCAAGGGCTGGAGCTGGATGACGGGCTGGTTCAACATCGTCGGACTCGTCGGGATCGTGGCCTCGGTGGGCTACGGCGCGGCGATCTTCCTCAACGCCACGCTAGCGCTCTACAGCGTCGACATCTTCGGCATCAACTTCGCCGACAGCGCCCACATCCTCGGCGAGACCTGGCTGCTCTTTTTCCTGATCCTCGTCTTCTACACGCTCGTGAACATCTTCGGCGACCGTGGGCTGGCGATGATGAACAACATCTCAGTCGGCTGGCACCTCTTGGGCGTAGCGATCATCATCGGGCTGCTCGTCTTCGTGCCAAACGATCATCAGAGCGCCAGCTTCGTCTTCGGAGAGCGCATCAACAACTCGGGCTTGCATGACGGCTCGACCGGCAACCTCGGCTTCTGGCTGCTGGTGCTGCCGATCGGCTTCCTACTGACCATGTACACGCAGACCGGCTACGACGCCTCGGCGCACACGGCCGAGGAGACAAGGGGCGCGGCGATCACCGCTGCCCAGGGCGTTTGGCGCTCGGTCTTCTTCTCGGCCCTGATCGGCTGGTTCGTGTTGCTCGCTTTCCTGTTCGCCGCAAACGACGTCGAGGCTGTCAACGACGGCGCGGGCTTCGTTGGCGCGATCTTCACGTCCGCGCTGGACTCCTGGGCCGCGAAGCTGGTGCTGATCATCGCGACGATCGGTCAGATCTTCTGCGGAGCGGCTGGATTGACCAGCGCGTCGCGTACCTGGTACGCGTTCTCGCGCGACCGGGGGATGCCGGGCTGGGCGGTATTCCGGCGTGTCAACCGTGACAAGGTCCCGTTCAACGCGGTTATCGGCGTGTCCGTGTTCTCGCTGATCGTCGCGATCCCGGCGCTGTTCGGTAAGAACAACATCCCGTTCGCGTTCTTCGCGATCACGGGCATCTGCACGGTCGGTCTCTACCTCGCGTACATCATCCCGGTGTACCTACGGCTGCGGGCCGGAGACTCGTTCCAGACCGGCCCCTGGAACCTCGGCAGGCGATACCGGATCGTCAACACGCTGGCAATCGTGTTCGTGATCCTCGTCGTGTACGCGCTGAATCTTCCGTACACGCCGGCCGGCCTGCCCTGGAACGCCGATTTCGACTCGAGCGTCGTCAACTACACGCCGCTCGCGATCCTGCTCCCGCTCATCTTCGGCTTGTGGTACCTCGTGTCGGCGAAGGACCGCTACCAGGGCCCGGTGCGGACGCTGGAAGAGGACGAGGTCACCGCCGGTTTGTAGGGCACGCGACTCAGGAGAAGATGGCGAGCAGGATCGCCGCCGCCACCATCAGCAGCACCCCGGTCACGCCGAACCTGAAGTCCTTCGCACCAACGTCGCCGGTATCCATGAGCCTTCCTTTGATCGTGGGCCTGAGCTGAGCCTACAGCGGCTGCGTGGCTAGCTGGGCGAGAACCCAACCCTTCAGTCCATGCCGATGCCGTACGGACGCCGGGCAGCGTGCGGGGTCACACTCGCTGCTCGAGCCCGACGGCTTCACGCAGCCGTCGCTCGTGATGCACGAGCGCAGCTTGGTCTACGTGCGCCGCGTGATGCATCAGGGCCGCCAGTCCGGCCGCGAGGATGTCGAGCTTGGCGTGCGTCGCGCGGTCCTTGCGACGCTCGGAGTTCTGCAGGAGCGCAACCAGCAGGAAGGCGAGGATGGACGTGGCGGTGTTGATCACCAGTTGCCACGTGTCGACGCTGTTGAAGGCGGCGATCGTCGGCATCCTGAGCAGTACCACGACCACCGAGATGCCGAAGAACGCACCGCTGCTCACGAAGCGTGACGCCGCCTGGGCGAATCGATCGAATGCGCTGTTCCTTCCGGATCGGCTTGGTCACTGCATCCTCATACCCACGGGACTCGTTTGCGCAGCCGCGGCACAGACCGAGCATCGGACGCGCCCTCCACCTGCTCGTGAAGGCCATGGAGGTCACCGGACTCGAACCCACGACATTTTGCCTAGGACACAGACGCACTCAGGTGCTGGCACCCCGAATCCTCCTGCAAACGCCCGCCTTTCTCGAGCGCTGCACAGTGGGGACAACACGAGTGTCCGCTCGGTGTCCGAAGAAACAGACGCACGTTCCGGCTGGCAGACACGAACTACCC
>JACCSF010000191.1 GCA_013813135.1 Thermoleophilaceae bacterium
GCCTCGGGCGCCTGCTCGGCCAGGCAGACCAGGTCGCGGAAGGCCAGCCCGGTCAGGGTCAGGGCCAGGTCGAGCACCTCCGTGCGCGCCCGCCGGCCGTCGCGCTTCGCGGCCTCCTCCAGCTCCTTCTCGATCGCGCGCCGCTCGCGTCCCTTCGGCTCCAGGTCGAGCCGCTCCACCGCGGCGGCGGCCACCGCCTCCTCGGCCTCCGCGCGCCGGCGTTCGGCGCGGTCGAGCAGCGGCCTCCAGGTCTCCCCCGGCTCGCCGTCGAGCCCCGCGCCCGCGAAGGCGTCCACTTCCGAGCGCAGCTCCGCGCCCTCCGGCGAGGCGAGCAGGCGCGCCCGTGAGGCGTTGCCCAGCGCCAGCCGCGCGCAGGCGCCGGCCACGTCGGGGTCGATCCCCTCTGCCTCCAGCACCGCGGCGATCCGCGCCGCCGGCAGCGGGTCGAAGCGGACCAGCTGGCAGCGGGAGACCACCGTCTCGAGCACCCGCCCGAGCGCGTCCGTCATCAGGATCAGGTGCACGAAGTGCGCGGGCTCCTCGAGCGTCTTCAGCAGGCGGTTGGCCACCTCGTCGTTCATCGTGTCCACGCGCTCCAGCACGAACACCCGCCGGGACGCTTCGAACGGCGTGCGAGTGGCCGCCGCAACCACGGGCTGGTCGACGTCCTCCACCCGCATCACGTGCGCGCCGCTCGGGCGCACCCATGTCAGGTCCGGGTGGGTCCCGTGCTGCACGCGCAGGCGCACCGCGTCGGGGTCCGGCTGGCCCGCGGCGAGCAGTTCGGCGGCGAACGACCGCGCCACCGTGCGCTTCCCGGTCCCGGCCGGCCCATGGAACAGGTAGGCGTGCGACGGGTCGCCCTCGAGCGCCGCCGACAGCACGATGCGGGCCTGCGGGTGGTCCTCGGTGCCGGCCAGCGCGATGCTCATGCGCGCGCCCCGCTGCGTGCGGCGTCGACCGCTGCCATCACCTGCGCATGCACTTCCGAAGGAGCGCGCGTCGCGTCGATGCGCCGCCAGCGGCCGGGGTCGGCCGCCACGAGCCGCTCGTAGGCCTCGAGCACCGCCTGCTGCAGGGACGACCCCTCGTCCTCGAAGCGGTCGCTCTCCCCCACCCGCTCGGCGGCGGCCGCCGGGTCGATCTCGAGCAGGAAGGTCAGGTCGGGCACGAGGCCGCCGGTGGCGAAGCGGTTGATGCGCTCGACCTCGTCCACGCCCAAGCCGCGAGCGCCGCCCTGGTAGGCGAGCGAGGAGTCGAGGAAGCGGTCGGACACCACCACGCGGCCCTCCTCCAGGGCCGGGCGGATCACCCCGGCAACCAGCTCCGCCCGCGCCGCGGCGAACAGCAGCGCCTCGGCCTCCGCGCCGAGCGGGATCGCGGCGTCCTTGAGCAGATCGCGCACGTGCTCCCCCGCGGGCGTGCCGCCGGGCTCGCGCACGCCGAGCGCCTCGTCGCCGAGCACCTCCGCCAGCAGCCGTGCCTGGGTGGTCTTGCCGGAGCGATCGATTCCCTCGAACGTAACGAACAGGCCGCGCATGCGCGGCGACCGTAGCAGCGGCGCCGACGGCGCACCCAGGCTCGAACACTTGTCCAAACAGCGGGGGCGGTCCACGCCAGCGTCTAATCTGCGCCGCCGTATGAAGACTCTCGTCACAGGAGGCGCCGGGTTCATCGGCTCGAACCTTGTCGACGCCCTGGTGGCGCGCGGGGACGACGTGGCCGTGATCGACGACGTCTCGACCGGTAAGCGCGACAACCTCGAACACGCGATCGCGAACGGGGTGGAGCTGATCGAGCTCGACGTCCGCGACGCTGAGGCGATTGCCACCGCCGTGGAGCGCGTTGGCCCGGAGGTGATCTTCCACCTGGCCGCCCAGATCGACGTGCGCAAGTCCGTGGCGGACCCGGCCAACGACTCGCGCGTGAACGTGGAGGGCACGATCAACGTGCTGAACGCGGCCCACGCCGCCGGGGTCCGCCGCGTCGTCAACACCTCGACCGGCGGAGCGATCTACGGGGAGGGCCAGATCATCCCCGCGCCGGAGGACCATCCGGTGGCGCCGGAGGCGCCCTACGGCCTCTCCAAGTTCTGCGCCGAGAACTACTGCGCGCTGTTCACGCGGCTGCACGGGCTGTCGACCATCTCGCTGCGCTACGGGAACGTCTACGGCCCCCGCCAGGACCCGCTCGGCGAGGCCGGGGTGATCGCGATCTTCTGCGGCAAGCTGCTCGACGGCGGGCGGCCGAAGATCTTCGGCGACGGCAACCAGACACGCGACTACGTGTTCGTCGGCGACGTGGTCGACGCCAACCTGCGGGCGGCGGACTCCGACGCCACCGGCTCCTTCAACGTCGGGCGCGGCGTGCAGACGAGCGTGCTCGACATCGTCGAGGCGCTCGCGGCCCAGTCGAGCAACGGCTTCGAGGCCGACCACGCTCCGGCGCGATCCGGCGAGGTGCAGCACATCGCGCTCGACGCATCTCGTACGAAGGCCGAGCTGGGCTGGGAGGCGCAGGTCGATCTCGACCAGGGCCTCGCGCGCACGCTCGACTCGCTGCGCTGAGCTCGACCCCTCGGCGGCGCTCGCTGTCGAGTGGTGCCAAGCGCGGATCTTCCCGCAGCTTCCGTCGAGCCACATGCGAGACGACCCGCGCAACCGGCCTGGGCCGGTACGTTCGCCCCGATGGCAATGGACCCGTCGCAGCTGCTCGGCCCCGGCGAGGGCGAGCGCCTCGCGTTCGGCCCCTCGACCGCGACCCTGAAGGCGGGCGTGGACGACGCGCTCGGCTCATTCGCCCTGATGGACCTCACGATCGCGCCGGGCTTCCCGGGACCGGTGCCGCACCGCCACGAGCTCATGGTCGACAGCTTCTACGTGCTCGAGGGCGTGTTGGAGCTGCGGCTCGGCGACGACGAGGTCGCCGCGCCCGCGGGGAGCTACGCGATCGTGCCGCCCGGCAACGTGCACACGTTCTCGAACCCCGGCCGCGATCCGGTGCGGGTGCTGAACCCGATCGCGCCCGCCGGGCTGGAGCGCTACCTGCGAGAGCTTGCCCAACGGGGCGGGCCGCCCGATCCCGCCGTCATGGCGCAGCTGGCCTCGAAGTACGACTTCGCTGCTATTTAGGCACAATATCTTGTGATCTAAGGAGGAATCGAGCACTACGGGTAGTAGAATGCTCAATGTGCTCTGTCCCTTCTGCTCGTCCGATTCCACCCAGGTGATCGACACCCGCCCAATCCCCGACGGAGTGCGCCGCCGGCGCGAATGCATCGCCTGCGGCGAGCGCTTCACCACGTACGAGCGCGCCGAGGAGCCGCGCATCGACGTGATCAAGCGCGACGGGCGGCGCGAGCGCTTCGACCGGCAGAAGCTGCTGCGCGGGCTGGCCCGGGCGGCCGGCGGGCGCCCGGTCAGCGCCGACCAGCTGGAGGCGGTCGCGGCGTGGATCGCGGAGCAGGCGCGCCAAGGCGGCGGCGAGGCGCAGGCCGAGCGCATCGGAGACCTCGCCGAGCGCGGCCTCGCGCGCGTGGATCCTGTGAGCGCGATCCAGTTCGCGTCGGTCTACCGCAACCTCGCGGACCTCGACCAGCTCGAGGCCGTGGTCAGACGCTTCAAGGACGACCCCCTGCCCGGCGAGGACCAGCTCGCCATCGAGCCCCCCGTTCCGTCCGGCTCGAAGAGCAGCATCGGTCGTTCCCGCGAAATCAGTTCCAACAGGAGGAGAGGTCATGTCCCACAGCCGTAGCGCCGCAGCCCCGAGCGTCACCGCAAGCGGTGCCGGGGTCAGCGTTCCGCGGCGTTTCACGGAGGCGGGCACGCACCCCTTCGACTGCGTCGAGTGGGAGATTCGCGACGCCCTGATCGGCGATCCCGCGAAGCCCGCCTTCGAGCAGCGAGGCGTCGAGTTCCCCGCCACGTGGTCCCAGAACGCCACCAACATCGTGGCCCAGAAGTACTTCCGTGGCCGGCTCGACTCGCCGCAGCGCGAGTCCTCGGTCAAGCAGATGATCGGCCGCGTCGCCGGCACCATCGCCGGCTGGGGTCGCGAGGGCGGCTACTTCGCCACGGACGACGACGCCCAGGCGTTCGAGGACGAGCTCACCCACATCCTGCTCCACCAGATGGCGGCCTTCAACTCGCCGGTCTGGTTCAACGTGGGCTTCGAGGAGCACCCGCAGTGCTCGGCGTGCTTCATCCTCTCGGTCGAGGACGAGCTGGAGTCGATCCTCGCCTGGAACACCAAGGAGGGCAAGATCTTCCGCGGCGGGTCGGGCTCCGGCATCAACCTGTCGCGCATCCGCTCCTCGAAGGAGCACCTCTCCAAGGGCGGGCTCGCCTCCGGCCCGGTCAGCTTCATGCGCGGCGCCGACGCCTGGGCCGGGACGATCAAGTCGGGCGGCAAGACGCGGCGCGCGGCGAAGATGGTCGTGCTCGACGTCGACCACCCCGACATCCTCGACTTCATCTGGTGCAAGGCGCGCGAGGAGGAGAAGGCCGCCGCGCTGCGCGACGCCGGCTTCGACATGCGGCTCGACTCCGAGGCGTTCGCGTCGATCCAGTACCAGAACGCCAACAACTCCGTGCGCGTGACCGACGAGTTCATGGAGCGTGCCGAGCGCGGCGAGGAGTGGGAGCTGACCGCGCGCAACGAGCGGGGCAAGGTCGTCGAGCGCGTCGATGCCCGCGACCTGCTCAACCAGCTCGCCGACGCCGCGTGGCGCTGCGCCGATCCGGGCGTCCAGTACGACACGACGATCAACGAGTGGCACACCTGCCCGAACTCGGGCCGCATCAACGCGTCCAACCCGTGCTCGGAGTACATGCACGTCGACGACTCGGCCTGCAACCTCGCCTCGCTCAACCTGATGAAGTTCCGCCGCCCCGACGGCGCGTTCGACGTCGAGTCGTTCGAGCACGCGGTCGACGTGCTGATCCTGGCTCAGGAGATCGTCGTCTCGCCGTCGAGCTACCCGACCGAGGAGATCGGCGAGAACGCGCGCGCGTTCCGCCAGCTCGGGCTCGGCTACGCCAACCTGGGCGCGCTGCTGATGGCGAACGGCCTGGCCTACGACTCGGACGAGGGCCGCACGCTCGGCGGCACGATCACTGCGCTCATGACCGGGCGCGCGTACCGCACGTCCGCCGAGGTCGCCGGCGCCATGGGGCCGTACGACCGCTACCTCGAGAACCGCGACCCGCACAACCACGTGATGCGCAAGCACCGCGACGCGGCGTACGGGATCGAGGAAGAGGCGGCGACCGACTCGGAGCTGCTCGCCGCGGCGCGGCGGGCGTGGGACGAGGCAGTTGAGATCGGTGAGCGCAACGGCTACCGCAACGCACAGGCGACGGTGCTCGCCCCCACCGGGACGATCTCGTTCCTGATGGACTGCGACACCACCGGCATCGAGCCCGACTTCTCGCTGGTCAAGTTCAAGGAACTGGTCGGCGGCGGGCAGATGACGATCGTCAACCGCACGGTGCCGCAGGCGCTCCAGACGCTCGGCTACACCCACGAGCAGATCGAGGCGATCGAGGCGCACCTGGCCGCGCACGCGACTGTCGTCGGGGCGCCCGGCCTGCTCGAAGAGCACCTGTCGGTGTTCGACGTCGCGGTCGGAGAGCGGGCCATCTCGCCGATGGGCCACATCAGGATGATGGCCGCGGCGCAGCCGTTCCTCTCCGGGGCGATCTCGAAGACGGTCAACCTGCCGGAGTCGGTCTCGATCGAGGACATCGCCGGCGTGTACAGCGAGGGCTGGAAGCTCGGGCTGAAAGCGCTCGCGATCTACCGCGACGGGTCGAAGACGGCACAGGCGCTCAGGACGGACGCGGGTGACAAGAAGGACGCTGCGCCCGAGGCCGAGGAGCCGGCGCGCCCGGTGCGCCGCCGCATGCCGCGCGAGCGCCAGTCGCTCACGCACAAGTTCTCGGTGGGCGGTCACGAGGGCTACCTCACGGCCGGGGAATACGACGACGGCACGCTGGGCGAGATCTTCCTGACCGATGTCGGCAAGGAAGGCTCGACGATCAAGGGCATGATGAACGCATTCGCCACGGCGATCTCGATCGGGCTCCAGTACGGCGTGCCGCTCGAGACCCTCGTGCGCAAATTCGCCTTCGTGCGCTTCGAGCCGGAGGGGTACACGGGCAACCCGGAGATCCCGTTCGCCAAGTCGATGCCCGACTACATCATGCGCTGGCTGGCCGCCCGCTACGGCGACGCGGACCTGCACGAGGAGCTCGGCATCCTCACGCCCGAGGTGCGGGCGCGCAAGGCCTCGCAGGAGGCGCTGATGCGCGGAGACACGGCCGGACCGGCCGAGCCCGCGGCCGAGCCGGCCAACGGCACGAACGGCGGCAACGGCTCGCCGGCCCGACCGGCAGCGCACGCGTCCTCACCCGAGCCCAAGCCGGTCACGTCGGCGCTGACCGACGAGCCCCCGGCAATCCCGGCGAAGCTGCAGGGCCTCGACCTGGGCCCAGCATGCGCCCAGTGCGGAGGCATGATGCAGCGCACCGGCTCGTGCTACACGTGCTCGAGCTGCGGGAACAACACGGGCTGCGGGTGAGCTGTCCTAAGCGGCTCAATCACCTTCATCCCGCACGCGATGTTGATGATCCGCGGGAGAACTCGCTCGTCATAAAAACCCATGATCTCTCCTCATCATCCACATTCAACCGAACGCCGACACCTGAGCGGGCCGTCGACTCGCCCGGGCCTACGGCCGGTCGCCCGTGAGCTCCCGCGCCAGCCGGCGCAGAAGGTCGTTCACGGCCGGGTCGCGGTCCGCGCTCTCGTCCGCAAGGGCCTCGGTGAGGAGCTCGCGGCGCGCAGCTACGGCGCGGTCCGCGAGGCTTTGGCCGGCCGAGGTGAGGCCGGCACCGGGATCCTCGCCGGCAACGAGGCCACGTTGGCGCAGCTCGGCGACGACGGCCATGATGCGCTCAGGGGGGATGCCCTCGTGCTCGGCGAGCGCGCGGGCGCGGGCGGCCCCGTGCTCGTCGATGCGCACGAGCGCCCAGGTCGCCCCCGGGCTGAGATCGATCCCGGCGCGCGCGGCCACTCGCTCGCGGAACCGTCGGCGTTGGGTGGACGTGGTCACCCGGCTGAGCGACCGCTCGATCTCGGCGAGCGAGTCGGGGGATCGCGGTGCGGCCAGGCTGTCGTCCAGGCCGGTGCTGGTTGCCGCGGTTTCGCGGAGGGGACGCTCCTGCAGCAGCCAGCTGAGCGCGAAGCCGACCAAGGCCACGCCGGCCGCCGCGACGAACACCGGACGAAGCGCGTGCACGTAGGCGTGCTCGTACGCCGACCGAGCGGCCGACGGCAGGCGGGCGAGCTGGGCGCTGCTGGGCCTTCCACCGGCTGAGACCTCGTCGGCGAGGGAGCCGGAGAGGACGCCCTGCAGCTCAGAGCTCAGGCGCGAGGTGAAGATCGCCCCGAACGTCGCCGCGCCCAGCGACCCGCCGATCCCGCGAAACAACGTCACACCCGAGGTCGCCGCTCCCAGCACTTCGTAGTGGACGGCGTTCTGGACGGCCAGCACGAGTACCTGCATCACCGAGCCCAGGCCGAGTCCGAGCACCAGGAGGTAGACCGCAGAGGTCGCCGCGCTCGTGCCCACGTCGAGGCGGGAGAGCAGCAGCAGCCCGACGGCCATCACGGCCGTCCCGGCGATCGGAAACGCGCGGTAGCGCCCGGTGCGGGAGATGAGCTGACCCGAGAGGATCGACATCGCCAGAACGCCGCCCATCATCGGGACGAGCCGAAGGCCGGCCTCGGTCGGACTCGCCGCGTCGACCGTCTGGAAGTACAGCGGCAGGAAGGTGACCGAGCCAAACAGGGCGAAGCCGACGATCAGCGACAGCGCGCCGGCGACGGCGAAGACCCGGTCACGCAGCAGAGCCAGTGGGAGCACCGGCTCGCGCGCCCGGCGCTCGGCCGCCAGGAAGAACGCGAGCAGCATCACGCCGAGCGCCGCGACGAGGATCACCTGCGCCGAGTCCCATGCCCAGGTCGTCCCACCCAGGCTCGTGACCAGCACGATCGCGCTCAAGCCTCCCGCGAAAAGCCCGGCGCCGAGATAGTCGATGACCGGGCGCTCGCGCCCCTGGACGGTTGGCAGAGTCGCGGCAAGGACCGCCAGGGCCACGAGCCCGAGAGGGAGGTTCACGTAGAAGATCCAACGCCACGAGACCGTCTGGACGATCACGCCGCCGAGCAGTGGGCCGGCGACGCTGGCAACGCCGAACACGGCGCCGAAGAGGCCCTGGTACTTGCCGCGCTCCCGGGGCGAGACGACGTCGCCGATCACCGCCTGCGTCAGCACGATCAGCCCACCCGCGCCCAGCCCCTGCACGGCGCGGAAGGCAATCAACTCGGTCATGCCGTTGGCCAGCCCGCACAGCGCCGAGCCGATCAGGAACAGGACCACCGCGCTCTGCAGAACCCGCTTGCGGCCGTAAAGGTCGCCCAGCTTCCCGTACACCGGTGTGACGGCCGTCTGCGCAAGCAGGAACGCACTCGTCACCCACGCCAAGTGATCGAGTCCACCCAGATCTCCGACGATCGTCGGCAGTGCGGTGGCGACGATCGTCTGATCCAGCGCTGCCAGCAGAAGGACCAGCATCAGCCCCGCGAAGATCACTCGCAGGCGTGACCGGTCGACCGGCGCGGGCGCCGCGGCATAAGCAGCAGAGGCAGCGGCGGCAGACATCGGCAGGGCTCGAGGGGATGCTAACCCAGCGGGTCGGTTGCGTAGGGAGCGCGGAATGCCCTAGTTCGCGCCGCGCGCCGTCACGCGCTCCGCAAAGTCCGCCACCCACCTGATCGTCTCGTCCTGATCGAGTTCGTTGAACGTCTCGTGACGCGCCTCGGGCACGATCCGCTCAGTGAAGTTTTCGCCCTGGAGGCGTTCGACCGCGGGCCTGGCCAGGGCCATCGGCACCAGCTCGTCGACCTCGCCGTGGATGTAGAGCACCGGTAGGTCGCCGAAGCCCGGACCGGCGTCCACGGCTTCGTTCGCGCGGTGAAAGGCCTCCAGGGTCTGGCGCTTCCAGCCGCCGTGCCACACGAGAGGGTCGTTCGCGTACGCCTCGCCGACCGACTCGTCGCGCGACAGTACGGCCACGTCGATCGGGTCGTCGGGCAGCTCCGGAGCCGCAAGCCAATCGGCCAGCACCGGCGCCAGTCCGATCGACGGTGCCGACAGCACCAGGCCGGCCAGCTCGTCCCCGTGGCGCTGCGCGTAGCGGGCTCCGATCAGCCCGCCCATCGAGTGCGCCACCAGGGCCACCGGCGGCTCGGGGTGCTGCTCGCGCGCCAGGCGGACGACCGCGTGCAGATCGTCCACGACCCGCTCGAAGTCACCGATCAGCACGCGCTCGCCCTCGGACTCGCCGTGGCCCAGGTGATCCGGCCCGTACACCACGGCCCCGCGCTCCACCAGCGCGCCGGCCACGTGCTCGTAGCGCCCGATGTGCTCCCCGTAGCCGTGCGAGAGCACCACCACGCGCGCGGGCGCGCGGTGTGGCCAGACGCGCACGCTCAGCTCGCCCTCGCTGCCGGTCAGCGAAATCCGCTCCTCGCCGCTCACGGGCGGCATCCTAGGTGAACCGCGGCAGCACCTCGCGCGCGTAGACCTCGAAGAACTGGTCGTGCCCTCCGCCGACCTGCTGGACGTAGAGCTCGTCCACGCCGGCGTCCACGTACTCCTGGATCGACTCGATGTGGCGCTCGATGTCCGGGCCACAGGGCACCGTCTCGGCGATCATCTCCTCGGTCACGAGCGACGATGCCTGCTCGAAATGCTCGGGCGTCGGCAGCACCTGCGCCAGCTCACCGGGCAGCCCGTCGTTGGGCCAGAGCCGGTGCACGGTCCTGCGCGCCTCCGCCTCGTCGCCCGCGTAACAGACCTTGGCGCCCGCCTGAACCAGCTTGCCGTCGCCGCCGGCCTTGCGGAAACGCTCGATCGACTCGGCGTCCGGCGACGTGGTCACGAAGCCGTCTCCCACGCGGCCGGCCAGCTCCACCGACTTCGGGCCGAAGCCGGACACCAGGATGGGCGGGGGCTGCTCGGGCAGCGTGTAGATGCGCGCGTGGCGGACCCGGTAGTGCTTGCCCTCGCGGCTCACCACTTCGCCGGTCCACAGCTCACGGATCACCTCGATCGCCTCCTCGAGCATCTCCAGTCGCACGTCGGCCTCGGGCCAGTCGTCACCAGGATCTGCTCATTCAGGGCCTCGCCGCTGCCCACGCCGAGGTTGAAGCGCCCCGGCAGCATGGTCGCCGCGGTTGCCGCGGCCTGCGCGATCACCGCGGGGTGGGTCCGGACCATCGGACAGGTGACCGCCGTGGTCACAGGGACTCGCGACGTCGCCTCGGCCAGCGCGCCGATCACCGCCCACACGAACGGCGACTCCCCCTGCTCGTCGTTCCACGGGTGGTAGTGGTCCGAGATCCAGAGCCCGTGAAAGCCCGCCGCCTCGGCGGCGCGCGCCTGTGCGAGCAGCTCGCCAGGTCCGTTCTCCTCCGACGACAGGAAGTAGCCGATCTTCATGGGGCCGCTGGTGCCCGACTGGGCTGGCCTCAACCACGAGGCGCGTACTCCACGCTCAGCCGCCACAGCGCCAGCGCCCCGACCAGCAGCCCGAAATCGCGCAGCGCGATGTCGTAGTAGCCGGAGTAGGTGAGCAGGTTGAAGATGATCCCGGCGAGCCAGGCGGCGACGAGCGGCGCTCCAAAGCGAGGGACCGTAGCGACGATCAAGCCGGCTGCGATCTCGACCACGCCGACCGCGTACATCGCGTCCGCGGCGCTGCCGGGCACGATGTTGTTGATCCACGGCGCGAGATAGCTGTCCCAGTCGACGAGGACGCCGGCGAACTTGTCGAGCCCGAACAGGATCGGCGCCACCGTGAACACCACCCTCAGCAGCAGGTAGGCCTGATAGCCCGGCTGGGCGAGGCGGTCGGAGTCGACGGGTGTGGGTACGGCGCGTGTGTGCGCATGTGCGGTCATACGGGGCTTAGCGTCGCCCGGGCGCCATCCCTTACGTAAGAAATCGGCCGCGGCGGTCGCATAACCCTCGATGGCAACGTCTACCGTCGTCGCGATGGAGGTGAGATCCGAGCCGTCCTCGCGGGAGTGGCTGGACGACCTGCGCGGCGCGGGCCCGCGC
>JACCSF010000200.1 GCA_013813135.1 Thermoleophilaceae bacterium
CTACCCGGCGGCGGCCCGGCGCCGAAGGAAGGAACCGGCTCGAGCAGATCGCGGAGCTCGAGCGGGCGGCGCTCGTTGACAAGCCCCGCGAACCGTTTGTAGAGGCTCCAGCCGCCGCCCGAGACCGCCTTGCGCAACGCATGCGCGGCGGCCGTCTCGTGCAGCGCCTCGACGACCTCGGGGCTCGTCGCATGCGGCTCGCCGCCCTTCCGGAACTTCACATAGCCGGGGTTCTCGAGCAGCCACGTCGTCGTCCGGAGCGCCGAGGTTCCCCTCACGCGCCCGCATCCAGCTGACGTTCCCGGCGATGGTGTTGATCTCGCCGTTGTGGCAGAGCAGGCGGAACGGCTGAGCGCGCTCCCAGGACGGAGTGGTGTTGGTCGAGAAGCGCTGGTGGAACATCGCGAACGGGACTGCGAAGTGGTAGCTCGAGGTGCGGTCGAAAAGAATCAGCGAATACGTCGACGTCCTCATCGAGTCACGCGATCATCTCAAGCCGACTCCAAGGAGTAGCACGAAACAGGTGCGAGCTGTCACCTGGATCCGGCTGTTATTGGTGTGTCTGCGGATGAGACAACGAGTTCATCCCGCGTACATCCCGCACGAGGTCGGCGGAAGGCCCCTGCGATACCCGGCGACACCCGCAAGACGAGAGACGAAATCCCTGCTCTCACGCGTAGCCCCCGACCACCCCGGCTCAACACGAAAGACCGAATACAGCTTTGCAAGCCGGAGGTCGCCGGTTCGATCCCGGCACGCTCCACCTTCTTCGGACATTGGGCAATCTGCATCGAGGGCGTTCGGGAGCCGAGCCGCACGACGCGTCACTGTATGGGCATCAGCCTCGCACGAGGCGCAGAATCGTCGCCGTGACCTGGTCCACCGGGGCGCTCGTGTCGACCTCAGCCGAGGCGCCGCGTCGGAGCTCCGGTTCGATCGTTTCCTTGTACCGCAAGGCCTGTGCAAGTTCGTCCGGATGCTTTCCGTACGAGTTGGTAGTTCGGGTCGTCAACCGCTCCACCATCATCCGAGCAGGAGTGGTGAGCAGGATGATGTGATCGAACTGCGCGTAGAACCTGCCCTGGTTGCTCGCGCACCCGCTCAGGAACATCACGTCAGCGTCTTCGGTCGACAGCAGTTCCTCGATCCGGTCCTCGCACCACACCCAAGTCCTTCCCCGGCTGCTGTGGGGATGGTCCGTCATCTGTGCTGTTCACGTACTCCGACCACCCAGGTTCGTCCGCATCGATGGCCTTGTATCCGAGCGCGCGGAGCTGACGGATTTGCGTGGACTTGCCAGTCCCCGACATCCCGGTAAGAAGTACCCGCTTCATCGTGGCAACATCTCCCATCGTCTCGGGCGGAGTCCCTGCGCGGGCCGTCGAGCGGGCTACCTCATCGTCACCGAGCGGCACGGCGTCGCCTGGCCGATGACAACTCGTGTCGAGAGCGCCTTGCCCTCGGCACTTTACATCTGAAGCGGATCAGCGATGAGCGCTGGATGGTTGCGCAACGTCTGGTTCTGCCCACTCACTCACACTCGTGTCATCCCGCGGAACTTCGCGCCGACCGACGCGCCCGGCCCGCGCGGACGGACTCAGGTCACCAGCGAGCACCGCTGCGTGGACGCCTCGGCGATCGCGTCGCCCAACTGCACGAGCGTGAAGGCCTTCACAAGGTGGCGATGGCCTCGCGGCCATAGCCTGATCCGCGAAAGCGGCGCGTCACGCCGCGGTTGACGGACGCGTCTGCAGCGTCAAGCTGAGAGTGATCGTGCCCTACGCTGACGCGTGCGAGACGATGCAGGCCCGGGCGCGCTCTCCTCGAAAGCGCGTTTCGAACGCACAGGCGGCGAGCGCGCGTGGGGCTTCTTGGGGGAGTAATCTCAACTCGGTCGTGCCGATCGACGATGTGGAGTTCCAGTCGCTGCTCGAGCAGGTGCGCGAGTTGCACCAACTCGCCGACGAGCTCACCCACTCGAGTGCAAGGATCCATGCGAACGTACGCGCTCGCCTGAACTGGTCGGAAGACGCGCCCGCGCCCACGCTTCCACCAGACCAGGGGAAGCTTGCAGATGAGGTTCTGGAGGTGCTCAAGAAGCGGCGGCTCTCATCCTCCCAAGCTCGGCAGCTCCAGCGGGCGTTCTTCGGCAAGTGAACGCCTATTGCCGTGGCCGGCAGAAGCGGTTGCGCGGCGTGCGGCCGTCCCAGGCGAAGCCGGCCGAGGAGACTCTCCTGATCATCGTGGTGAAGCAGCCGCCGCGGCGGGCCGGCACCCGGTAGACGGTTCGTCCGGCCGCGCCCGTAGCCCCGCGTGCGGAGAGGTAGCTCCGGCCGTTCCGCCGGAGCGCCACCGAGACGACGGCGCGAGAGACCGGCCTGCCCGCGGCGTCGATTGCACTAGCCGTGACGAACACCGCGTCCTTGCGCCCCCTGTACCGGATCGACCCGATCCTGAGTCGGCCCGGCGTCACGCGCACACCGGTGCCGGCCGAAAGCGGTCCCGCCTCGGTCGCGACGTAGGCGAGGATCGTGCCGCTTCCGAGCGTGCGGCGGGCGGTGAAGGTCGTGGCGGTGCTAGCTCCCGGCGTGACGGTGCCGAGGATCGGCGGCGTCACCGACCATGCGGCGGACACCGGGACGGGGTTTCCGTAGGCGTCAGCGGCCGCAGCCGCGAATCGCTGCGATGCGCGAGCGCGCACCGTCGCGGACGCGGGCGTGATTGTGAGAGTTGCGACCGGCCCGGGCGCCACCGTCACGGGCTGCGTACCGCTCGTGGCACCGACCGCCGACGCCGTCAGCACGTGGCTGCCTGCACGGGTGTCTCGGTAGTAGAAACCGGGGGTGGCGCTCGTCCCTGCGGCGATCGTGAGCGGCAGGACGATCGACCACGGACCGGCCGGACTCGCCGAGAAGGTGCCCTCGGGCGAGCTCGAGCTCAGCGTCACGGCGAGAGGTGTCGGAGTAGCCAGCGGAAGGCCCGAGCTGGTGCCGAGCGTGACGCTCATCGCTGCCGAGGGTGACCCGGCGACGATGCTTTGCCCCGCCGTTGCGAACGCGAGCACCGGCTGCGTCCAGCCCCTGAACGACTTCCACGTCTCGGTCAGGCTGGCTCCCTCGACGTCACCCACGCACCAGAGGTTCTGACCCGGCGGCCCGCACGCCGCGCTTCCGGGGTCAGCCGGGTCGGGCGTCTGGCCGGAGTCGCGCACGGCGGTGGCGAGCCGGTCGAGAACGAGACCCGACTGCGCGGCGAAGTCGGCTGCCGGAATGCCCGGAGCGTTCCTCGGC
Organism: Thermoleophilaceae bacterium; assembly: GCA_013813135.1. Taxonomy (GTDB): domain Bacteria; phylum Actinomycetota; class Thermoleophilia; order Solirubrobacterales; family Thermoleophilaceae; genus JACVRW01. Next base: position 3,291 of record JACCSF010000200.1, read on the forward strand.
GCCCAGGCGAACCCCCAGTGGTCCTGAGCCTGCCCGCTCGCCGCGCCGAAGTAGCGGAGGGCGTGGACTTGTGCGGACACGTATCCGGCCATCTGCTCGGCAGAGACCATCGTCCAGCCGTAGCCGGTGTCCCGCTGCCACGCGGCGTTCGCGAGCGGGCTAAAGGCGCTTTGAAGGTACGAGCGCGAAGTCTCTGTCGGCGGCGGGCCGACTCCGGCGAGCACGAGCTTGTGCTGGAGGTAGTCGTTCAGGTAGTCGCGGCGGACGGACGCCGGGACGCCCGGAACGGCGTAGCTGCGGACGTCGCCGTACACCTCCTGGGACCAGTCGCTCACGTAGGCGGTCATGTCCGTCCAGAACGCGGTGTCGGCGAGCCAGTTCTGGAGATTCGTCTGGTAGAGCGAGACGTCGCCGGACCGCTGGCCGAAGCCGATGACGAAGACGGCGCCGCGGGTCGGCCGTGTGCCGTCCCCCTCGTAGAGACCTCGAATGAACTCGCGGACGTTTGCCCGGGCGCTCCCCGTGCCTCGGCGGACCGCCGTGGTCATCTCGTTGAACACCCATGTGTCGCCCTTCGCGACGTCGTAGCCGGCGGCGGCCATCCGCTCGCGCGCGGTGACTCCCGCCGCATGCCAACTCGAGCCCGTGCTCCCCACCCACCTGGTCCACGTGGCGAAGTGGATCTCGGCCATGGCGTGGAAGTTCGGCCCCAGAGCACGGATGCGCCAGGCCTGGTTGGGGCGGGGCACCGTCTTGTCAGAGACGAGCGGAGGGATCGAGACGTAGTACTCGGCGCACGGCGAGGGGGTCGCTGCGAGCTTCGTCGCCAGGCGGAGAAAGTCGGTGGCCGCGTAGAGGACGGCGCGCAGCGGCCGGCACTCGGCCTGGACTCGGACCGGGCGCGACGGCGTCGCGACGAGGCGCCGCCACAGCTCGGCCGTCTCGCCGGGCTCGAGCGAAGGGACCGGAGCAGGCTCAGCGACGCTGCGGGAAGACACGGGAGCCGTGCCTGCGCCCGCGCTGCCTGCGCTAACGACCGCCGCCGCGGCGACCGCGCCGGCGAGGCCGAGCAGGAGGTGACCGCGCATGGGGCGAGTGATAGCGCCAGTTTGTGAGGGCGCCGTTAGCGCGAGCGAACGTCCAAGACCGGGGTCAGGCTGAAGC
>JACCSF010000398.1 GCA_013813135.1 Thermoleophilaceae bacterium
GGGTTCCGCCGGGGGCGCGTACGACGTTCGCGGCATCGCCCGCGTGGCGGAAGTGGCGTCGAGGGCGCGCGTGGCGTCCGTGTCGCCGAGCGTCAGGCGCCGCGTGGCGTCGGTGGCCTCGCCGTGCAGCCCGGCCTCGATCGCCTTGGCCATCTCGAGCGCCGAGCGGTAGCGCGAGCCCGGCTCACGCTCGAGGCAGAGGCGAATCGCCTCGTCGAGCTCGTGCGGCACCTCGGGCCGGATGTCCGTGATCGGCTGGACGCTCTCCCGCTGCTGCTTGAGCGCGAGCTCCGTGAGCGATGTGTACTCGTGCGGCAGGCGCCCGGTCAGGAACTGGTACGCGCACACGCCCAGCGAGTAGGTGTCCGAGGCCGGGCCCGCCTCCTCGCCGCGGGCCTGCTCGGGGGAGAGGTAGGCGGCCGTGCCGAGCACGGAGCCGACCTGCGTGATCCGCGTTTGCTCGGCCGCCTTCGCGATCCCGAAGTCGGCCAGCTTGGTGACGCCGGTCTCGTCGGAGAGCAGCAGATTGCCCGGCTTGACGTCGCGGTGCACCACGCCGGCGCGGTGCGCGTAATCGAGGCCGTGGCAGGCGTCGCGCACGATCTGGACGGTCTGGTCGATATCGAGCAGCTTGTGCTCGCGCAGCAGGTCGGCCGCCGACGGGCCGTCGACGAACTCCATGACGATGTAGTGGCGGCTGCTCTCGGGGTCCTCGCCAGAGTCGAACACCTGCACGACGTTCGGGTGCTGGAGCCGGGCGGCGGACAGCGCCTCGCGGCGGAAGCGAGCGACGAAGTCGTCGTCCTCGGCCAGGTGCTCGGCCAGCAGCTTGATCGCCACGGCGCGCTCCAGGACCGAGTCGGTGGCCAGGAACACCGTGGACATTCCACCGGCGCCGAGCCGCCGGTCGATCCGGTAGCGGGCGGCGATCTGCGTGGGCGTGCTCATTCGCCGCCCTCCGGGGCGGCCCCGCCGCCGCTGCCGTCGGTGTCGGTCGTCTCGGTCTCGGTGTCGGTCGTCTCGGTCTGCTCGGTGTCGGTCTGCTCGGTGTCGGTCGTCTCGGTCTGCTCGGTGTCGGTCGTCTCGGTCTCGGTGTCCGGAGGGGGCTCGGTCTCGGTCGTGTCCGTCTCGGTATCGGTCTGCGCTGGCTCCTCGGAGCACTCCTGCTCCACGAGCGCGAAGAGGCGGTCGAAGCTCTGCTGGACGGCGTCGCGCAGGTCCGGGTCGACGTCGTCGGGCAGCGAGTCGATCAGCCGGCCGACCTTGGTCGTGTTCGGATCGGAGCCGCCGGTGATGTCGCCACACGCCTGCCCGCCGGGGAAGTCGAAGCGATCCTGGATCGACTGGAGCTGGCCGAGCAGCTCGGAGGCGCTCTGCCGCGGGAGCGGCGCGCCCTCCTCGTCGGCGCCGCAGCCCACGGCCAGGCCGGCCGCGAGCGCGAGCAGCAGGGTTGTCAGGGTGCGCGGTCTCATTGTCCTTTGTAGAGCCGCTCGGCGAGCACCATGGGCAGGCCGGCGTCCTCGATCGCGCGCGCCGCCGCTTCGATTGGGTACTCGACGCGCCGCCACTCGGCGCTCCACCCCTCCGTGTCCAGCAGGAGCCAGGCTGCCCGCGGATCGCCGTCGCGCGGCTGGCCCACCCCGCCGGGGTTCAGCAGCCACTCGCCGTCGCTCAGATCTCGCTTCAGCCCGCCTTCGGCGGTGTCGCCCTCCATCTGCCCCTCGCCGGCGCGCCGGAACCACAGCGCGACGTGCGAGTGGCCGATCGCCGCCACGCGCGGCTTCATCAGGTCCATGCACTCGTCGGCCTGCCACAGCGAGAGCACGTATTCCCAGACCGGATCGCGCGGCGAGGCGTGGTAGAGGCCGATCTGGCGGTCGTCCTGCCGGGGGCTGAGGGTGCTGAGGAACTCGAGCGACTCCACGCCGATGTGCTCGCGCGTCCAAAGCGCAGCGGCGGCCGCGCTCGAGGAAAAGTCGGCGATGTCGATCTCGCCCGTCACCACGAGGTCGTGGTTGCCGGCGAGGCAGAGGTCGCAGCGGTCGCGCGCCAGCTCCACGCAGGCGTCTGGTTCGGCGCCGTAGCCGACCAGGTCGCCCAGGCACCAGATCTCGTCGACGCTCGCCGCGTCGACGTCGGTGAGCACGGCCTCGAAGGCCGGCAGATTGCCGTGCACGTCCGACAGCAGGGCGATGTGCATCCGGGTGCCTTCTACGATGTCCGGGGAATGGAAGCCAGGGGTACCGGTGGCCACTCTAGGCGCGCGCGGCTGCCGCTGGCTCTTGCGGTGGCGGTGGCCTCCGCCGCGGCGGCCACCCTCCTGCTCAGGCCGCGCGGCGGCATCATCGAGCCGGCCGCCGTGGACGCGCAATCGTACTTCACGGCCCTTCAGCTGGACCGCGCGGAGGACTTTCGCGACATCCAGCGGCTGATCACGCTGGGAGGGCTCGTCCTCAGCAGCGGTACGCTGGCGCTCGTGGCGTGGCGCCCTCCGCTGCGCGTCTTCGACCGGATCGGGAGGCGGCCGATCCTGGGCGCCGCCACGGTCGGAGCCGGCCTTTCGCTGCTGCTGGTCGTCGTCGACCTGCCCCTGTCGGCCTGGAGCCACCAACGCGCGGTGGACGTGGGCCTGTCCACTCAGGATTGGCTCGACTGGTTCGCCGACCTCGGCAAGTCCGCCGCGATCGGCGCGGGCTTCGCGGCGCTCGGCGCCGCGCTCGCCCTGGCCCTGGTGCGGCGCTTCCGGCGCAACTGGTGGGCGCCGGCGGCCGTCGTCGTGGTGGCCTTCGGCGTCGTCACGATCTGGCTGTTCCCTGTCGTGATCGACCCGATCTTCAACGACTTCCAGAAGCTGCCGCCGGGACCGACGCGCTCGGACGTGCTGGAGCTCGCGGACAAGGCGGGGGTGGACGTGGGCGAGGTCTACCGCGTGGACGCGAGCCGGCGCACCACCGCCGCCAACGCGTACGTCAACGGGCTCGGCCATTCCAAGCGAGTGGTCCTGTTCGACAACCTGATCACCGGCTTTCCGCGCGACCAGGTCCGGCTCGTGGTCGCGCATGAGCTGGGGCATCAGAAGCACAACGACCTCCTGCGTGGTCTTGCGTGGCTGGCGCTCGTGGCGCCCGCGGGGACGTTCCTGGCACAGCGGCTCGCCGAGGCGTTCGGGCGCCGCTACGGCCTCGGAACGCCGGACAGGAAGCCCGGGCCGGCCGCCCTTCCGGCGATCGCCCTGGCGATCACGCTGGCCGCCTTCGGCTTCGGCGTCGCGTCGAACGTGCTGTCGCGCCAGGTCGAGGCGCGCGCGGATGCCTTCTCGCTGCGGCTCACGGACGATCCCGGGTCGTTCATCCAGTTCCACCGCGGGCTCGCGGTGCGCAACATCACCGATCCCGACCCGCCTGGGTTCTGGACGACCCTGTTCGGGACGCACCCGACCACGCTTCAGCGGATCGGCACCGGAGTGGTCTTCGATAGGGACCGCTAGGCCGCTGGCTAGTCTGCCGCGCTGCAATGCGTGCGGTGATCGAGCGCATAGTCCGTGAGTTCGCCTCCTTCGACCGCCCCTCGGCGTCCGACGGTGAGGGCACCGCGGCGGAGCGGCTGGCGAACGAGCTGCGGGCCGCCGGCTGCCGCGACGTGCGGGTGGAGCAGGAGCGGGCGCACGGCGGCTACTGGTGGCCCCTCGGGCTGCTCAACGC
>JACCSF010000214.1 GCA_013813135.1 Thermoleophilaceae bacterium
GTCTCCGGGCGCGCGGCCCCTGGCCCCGCAGCGCGGCCGCTCGGCGCGCGCATGCTGGACGCCCTTCTCAACGGGCGCGCCTGGATCGGGCTGGTCGGCGTGCTGCTCGCCGGGATCGTGTTCTTCAACGTCGACCTGCTGCGGATGAACCGCGAGATCACCCACATGGCCGACCGGGCCGCCCAGCTGAAGCGCGAAAACGCGCGCATCCGGGGCGACGTGGCGCAACTGGCCGGCAGCGAGCGCATCCAGGAGGCGGCTGCGCAGCTCGGGCTCGTGCTTCCCGCGCCCGCAGAGGTGCGCTACCTGAAGTCCAACCCGACGATCGACGCTCGCAACGCCTCGAAGCGCATCATCGCGCCGAATCCAAGCCTCACGCCCGATCCGATCGTCGCGCCGACCACCACCACCACGACGCCGCCGACCACCCCCACGGCGGCCGTGCCCCCGGGTTAGCGGTGCGCCTGGTCGAGCGCAGGATCGGGCTGCTGTTCGCCCTGTTCCTCTTGCTGCTCGGCGCCGCCACGGCGCGTGCCACGTGGATCGGCACCGTCAAGGCCGGCTCGCTTGGCGACCGCGCGGTCCAGCAGCAGGTCGAGGACATGGTGGTGCCTGCGCGGCGCGGCACGATCGTCGACCGGCGCGGCATGGAGCTGGCCGTCTCAGAGGACGCCGTCACCGTCTTCGCCCATCCCTTCCTGATCGACAACCCGGCGCGCGTCGCCGCCCGCCTCGCCCCGCTGCTGGGCTCCTCGGAGGACGAGGTGCTCAAGAAGCTGAGCGACCGCGACTCGACCTTCGTCTACCTGCGCCGCAAGATGGACGGGTCGCTGGGGCACAAGATCGACCAACTGGGGATCGAGGGCATCGACACGGTCGTCGAGCCCAAGCGCACATATCCGCAGGGATACCTGGCATCGCAGGTGCTCGGCACCGTTGGCGCGCAGAACACCGGCCTCGCGGGCCTCGAGTACTCGCAGGAGGACACGCTCGGCGGGGACGACGGCCACCGCCGCATGGTGAAGGACGCGCTCGGCGAGCCCGTCAGCTTGGTAGAGACCGACCGCTCCGAGGCCGGCGAGGACATCAAGCTCACGCTCGACGCGGCGATCCAGGAGCGCGTGGAGGCGATCCTGGGCGAGGTTGGACAGGCCTACCGGCCCGCCGGCGCGACGGCGCTGGTGATGGACCCCCGCACCGGCGCGGTCCTCGCGCTCGCGAACTGGCCGCGCGTGGACGCGAACAACCCCACCGGCGCGCCCGGCTCCGCGCGCCGGGACCGCGCGATCCAGTTCAACTACGAGCCCGGCTCGACGTTCAAGGCGTTCACCATGGCGGGCGCGCTCGAGGAGGGCCTGATCGAGCCCACCAGCGTGCTCGACGTGCCGGGCGAGATCAAGGTGGCCGACCGCACGATCGGCGAGGCTCACGAGGACGGCAACGGCGCGCTCACGGCATCCCAGATCCTGGCGCGCTCATCCAACGTGGGCACCGTGATGGTCGGCCTCAAGCTCGGCGCGACCCATTTCGACCGCTGGGTGCGCCGCTTCGGCTTCTCCAAGCCCACCGGCGTGGACCTGCCCGGCGAGCAGCGCGGCATCGTGCTGGACGTGGACCACTACTCGGGCTCGACGCTCGGCAACATGGCGATCGGCCAGGGGCTGTCGGTCACGCCGATTCAGATGGCCGCCGGCTTCACCGCCATCGCGAACGGCGGCGTCAAGCGCCAGCCGTACATCGTGGCCGGTGACCGCAAGCCGGGCCGGCGCGTGCTGTCTCAGGCCACCGCCGCTGAGGTCTCCCGAATGCTGGAGGGCGTGCTGGCGGCAGGCGGCACCGCGCCCGAGGCGTCGGTGGCGGGCTACACGCTCGCCGGCAAGACCGGCACGGCCGAGAAGCCCGAGAACGGCACATACTCGAAGACCGACTTCGTGGCCTCGTTCATCGGCTTCGCGCCGGCGCGCAACCCGCGCCTGCTGGTGTCCGTGATGGTCGACGAGCCGCGCGGCGACATCTACGGCGGCACCGTGGCGGCGCCCGCGTTCGAGCGCATCATGGAGTTCGCCCTCCCATACCTGAAGATCCCGCCTGAGTAGGCTGAGCCCTCCATGACCCTGCGTGAGCTGATGGGTAATGGGGAACCGCGCGCAGCCGGCCGAGCCGGCCGCTTGCGGCATGGGGAACCGCGCGCAGCCGGCCGAGCCGGCCGCTTGCCGCATGGGGCGCCTGAAGTGGAGATCTCCGGGCTCGCCTACTCAAGCCAGAGCGTCACGCCGGGGGCGCTCTTTTTTTGCGTGCCGGGCTTCAGATCGGACGGCCACGACTTCGCCCCCGACGCCGTCGAGCGCGGCGCCGCCGCGCTGGTGTGCCAGCGGCCGCTCGGCCTGGGCGTGCCCGAGGTCGTCGTCGAGGACGTGCGCGCCGCCATGGGCCCCGTGGCCGCTCGCTTCTACGGCGATCCGACGGCGGAGCTGGAGGTGGTCGGTGTCACGGGCACCAACGGCAAGACGACCACGGCCTTTCTGGTTCGGCACCTGCTCGAGGCCGGCGGCCGGCAGTGCGGGCTGCTCGGCACGGTCAAGCGGGTCGTGGCCGGGCGCGAGGAGGAGGTCGAGCGCACAACCCCCGAGGCGATCGACCTGCAGGCCACCTTCCGGGCGATGGTGGACGGCGGCGACCGCGCCTGCGCCATGGAGGTCTCATCGCACGCGCTCGAGCTGGGCCGCGTGGCCGGTATCCGCTTCGCCTGCCGCGTCTTCACCAACCTGACCCAGGACCACCTCGACTTCCACGAGACGATGGAGGCCTACTTCGCGGCCAAGCGCCGGCTGTTCGCCGAGCAGCCCGGCGTCTCGGTGGTCAACGCCGACGACGAGTACGGGCGGCGCATCGCCGCCGAGGTCGACTGCGCGACCTTCGCCATCGACCGCGACGCGGACTACCGCGCGCTCGAGATCGACTTCGACCTGATGGGGTCGCGCTTTCGCTGCCGGACGCCGGACGGTGAGCTGCAGCTCACCTCGCCGCTGACCGGCCTGTTCAACGTCCAGAACGTGCTCGGCGCCGTCGCTGCGGCGCACTCGCTGGGCGTGCCGGCGGAGACCATCGCAGCGGCGCTGCCGCGCTTTGGGCGGGTGCCCGGTCGCTTCGAGCCGGTGGACGAGGGCCAGGCCTTCGGGGTGCTGGTGGACTACGCGCACACGCCAGAGGCGCTGGAGAACGTGCTGCGC
>JACCSF010000254.1 GCA_013813135.1 Thermoleophilaceae bacterium
GAACGGAGCGTTAGCGTGTTGCATTCCGGGCCTCCGAGAAGGTCGTGAGCTTTGACACCCACAGCCTCTCGGCAGGCCCGGACCTACCTACCGCCCGTTCGGAACGTCCCTGGGCACGTCACCTAGCCGGTGGCGGCGCGGTGCGCAGACCTGAGCCATCTCGCAGGTCCAGGCGCCGCGGCGGGGGCCGGCCAACGGCGGCAATAAAGGGCGGCCCGAAGCGCCCGCTCGGCCCCGAAACGCCCGCTCGGCGACGAGACCCCTGGTGACGCCGCCGGCCCTCGTGAAGCGGGTGATTGCGATGCGTCGCGCTTCGGCGCCGTCGGGGTCCTCGACGAGGCGGACGAAGTGTCCGCCCGCGACCGGGCTGCGTCAGCCGGTGGGCGTGACGCGGTAGGCGTCGAAAACGGACTCGATGTTGCGCAGGCGCGTGATGCAGGTCTTGAGCCCCGCCGTGTCTCCCACCTCGACGACGAAACGGTTCTTCACCATTGGGTGCACCACCGTACAGCGGGCCTCCAGGATGTTGATCCCGGTCTCGGCGAACGTGCGCGTGATGTCCTCGAGCAGGCGGTGGCGGTCCCAGCCATCGATCTGGAGCTCGACGCGGAACGGGGCCGAGGTGTCTCCCTCCCAGACGACCTCGGTGAAGCGCTCGGGGTTGCGCATCAGCGCCTGCGCGTTCGGGCAGCTCTCGTGGTGGATGGTGATGCCCTTGCCGAGCGAGATGTAGCCGACGATCGGGTCGCCGGGCACCGGCCGGCAACACTTGGCCAGCCGCAGCATCACGTCATCGACGCCCTGCACCTTGATGCCGAAGGTGGAGGAGGCCGACGTCTTCTTCGGTGTCTCGCGGCGCTCGAGCAGCTCGGCGGCCGCCGTGGCCGGCTCCACGCCCTCGCCCTCCTTGAGGCGGTGCATCAACTTGCTTGTGACGGTCTTCGGCGAGATCTTCGCCTGGCCCAGGGCGATGTAGAACTCCTCGCCCTTCTTGAAGCCCATCTCGCGGATCACATCCGCCAGCAGCGGGGAGCCGGCCAGCTTCTGCGGCGGCAGCCCGGCGCGCTTCATGTTGTCGTGCAGGATCTCGCGGCCGGTGCGCTCGGAGTCCTCGCGGCGCTCGCGCGTGAACCAGGCGCGGATCTTCGACTGCGCACGCGTTGTCTTCGCGAGCGCCAGCCAGTCGCGCGACGGGCCACGCTCCTTCTTGGAGGTCAGCACCTCACAGATGTCGCCCGACTGGAGCTCGTAGTGGAGCGGGACGATCTTGCCGTTCACCTTGGCGCCCACGCAGCGGTGGCCCACGTCGGTGTGGATCGAGTAGGCGAAGTCGAGCGGCGTGGCGCCGCTGGCGAGCGACTTGACCTCGCCCTTCGGCGTGAACACGAAGACCTCGTCCTCGAACAGGTCCGCCTTGAGCGTCTCGGCGAACTCCTGCGGGTCCGTGGTCTCCTGCTGCCAGTCGAGCAGGTGGCGCAGCCACTCGACCTTCTGCTCGACGGGCTTGCCGCCGTCCTCCTTGTAGATCCAGTGCGCTGCCACGCCGAACTCGGCGGTGCGGTGCATCTCGACCGTGCGGATCTGGATCTCGAGCGGCCGGCCCTCGGGCCCGATCACCGTGGTGTGCAGGGCCTGGTACATGTTGAACTTGGGCATCGCGACCCAGTCCTTGAAGCGGCCCGGCAGCGGCTTCCAAAGCGAGTGGATGACCCCGATGGCGCCGTAGCAATCCTTCACCGAGCCGACCATCACGCGCATCGCGGTGAGGTCATAGATCTCGTTGAACTCACGGCCCTTCTTGGTCATCTTCGAGTAGATCGAGTAGAAGTGCTTCGCGCGGCCCGCGATCTCCGCCTCTATGCCGACCGCCTCCAGCTCCTTCTGCAGGTACTGGCCCGCGCGCGACACGTAGCCCTCTCGCTCGCTGCGCTGCTGGGAGACGAGCTGCTTGATCTCGTTGTACTTGCGCGGGTGCAGCGTCGCGAAGGCCAGGTCCTCCAGCTCCCACTTGATCGCGTGGATGCCGAGCCGGTGCGCCAGCGGGGCGAAGATCTCGAGCGTCTCCTTCGCCTTCTCCTGCTGCTTGTGCTTCGGCATCGAGCCGATCGTGCGCATGTTGTGCAGCCGGTCGGCGAGCTTGATCAGGATGACCCGGATGTCCTGGGCCATCGCGACCATCATCTTGCGGTAGTTCTCGGCCTGGCGGTCGTCGCGGCTTTGAAAGGTGACCCCTGACAGCTTCGTCACGCCGTCCACGAGCGCGCCGATCTGCTGCCCGAAGTCCTCCTCGACCTCTGCCAGTGAGGCGGTGGTGTCCTCGACGGTGTCGTGCAGCAGCGCCGCGCACAGCGTGGCGGTGTCGAGTCGCATCCCGGCGCAGATCTTGGCCACGCCGACCGGGTGCACGATGAAGTCCTCGCCGCTCGCGCGGCGCTGGTCCGCATGCCGCTCGCACGCGAACACGAGCGCGTTCTCCACGAGCTCGCGGTCGATCTCCTCGGCGGCGTCGCTCGCGTGCTCCTCCACGACGGCGAACAGGTCGCCGAGCAGGATCCGCTGGTCCTCGGTGAGCCTCGTCTTCGGCCCGGCCGGAGCAAGGCCGGAGTGCTCGTCGACGGGGTGGTGTTCGAAGGTGCGGCCGGCGGACTGGTCGTTCGCCGGCGCCTCGGCGATCGAGATAGCCGACGAGACCGCGACCACCGCGACTGTCAAGCCTCTCGGGCCGAGCTTCGAGCACCGCGAGGTCGACCGCGTCCCCACCAGCAGGCCGACCGGGCCGAAGCGCCTC
>JACCSF010000256.1 GCA_013813135.1 Thermoleophilaceae bacterium
GTCTCCGCCAGCCCCGGCGGCAGCTCCGCGCGCTCGCCGGTCGTCCCGGTGAGCGCCACCGCGTAGACGAACCCGCGCGCGCTCTGCGCGATCTCGACCACGCGCTCGGGCGTCGTCGTCGGCGCCACCAGCGGCACCAGCGCCAGCCCCTCCGCATCGCAGGCGGCCCGCACCTCGCCGGCCTCGTCGTGCGGGAGGTCGGGCACGATCAGCCCCGCTGCCCCGGCCGCCGCGGCGCGCAGCGCAAACGCCTCGGGACCCGCCGTCAGCACCACGTTCACGTAGACCATCAGCACCACCGGCACCTGCGCGGACACTCGCTCGCACACCCGCAGCACGCCGTGCGGCGTCGCGCCGCGCGAGAGAGCCTCGGTGGCCGCCGCGTGGATCACAGGGCCATCGGCGAGCGGATCGGAGAACGGGATGCCGAGCTCGATCAGATCGGCGCCGGCCGCCGCCGCGGCGAGCCCCGACTCGGCCGAGGAGTCCAGGGTCGGATATCCGCCCATCAGGTACGGCATCAGCGCGGCGCGCTTGCCGTGCGAGCCAAACGCGGCCGCGATCCGGTCGACGCCGGCGGCCGCCACGCTCACAAGCCGGACTCCAGCGCCATCACCTCGGCCAGGTCCTTGTCTCCGCGGCCGGAGAGCGTCACGAGGTCGAGGGACGCGCCGGCGGCGCCGCCGGGATTCGCGAACAGCCACGCAAGCGCGTGCGCCGGTTCGAGCGCCGGCAGGATCCCCTCCAGCTGCGCCAGGCGCCGGAAGGCGGCCAGCGCCTCCGCGTCGGACACGGCCACGTAGCTCACCCGCCCCGTGTCGCGCAGGTGGGCGTGCTCGGGCCCGGAGCCGGGGTAGTCGAGCCCTGCCGACACCGAGTGCGCCTCGAGGATCTGCCCCTCCTCGTCGTGGAGGACCGCCGACAGCGCGCCGTGCAGCACGCCGCGCGCGCCTGTGGTCAGCGGCGCCGAGTGGCGCCGGGTCTCAAGGCCCGCCCCCGCGGCCTCCACGCCGATCAGCTTGACCGCGGGGTCGTCCACGAACCCGACGAACGTGCCGATCGCGTTGGAGCCGCCGCCCACGCAGGCGATCACGCGGTCGGGCAGCCGGCCGGTCGCCTCCAGCACCTGGGCGCGCGCCTCGTCGCCGATCGTGCGCTGCAGGTCGCGCACCAGCGCCGGATACGGCGCCGGACCGACGGCCGATCCGATCACGTAGTGCGTCGTCGCGACGTTTCCGACCCAGTCGCGGATCGCCGCCGACACCGCCTCCTTGAGCGTGCGCGCCCCGGCCTCCACGCCCACCACCTCGGCACCCAGGAGGCGCATGCGCTCGACGTTGGGGCGCTGGCGGCGCATGTCCTCGGTCCCCATGTAGACGACGCAGTCCAGGTCGAGCAGCGCGCACGCCGTGGCCGAGGCCACGCCGTGCTGGCCCGCCCCCGTCTCTGCGATCACCCGCGGCTTGCCCATGCGGCGCGCGAGCAGCGCCTGCCCGAGCGCGTTGTTGATCTTGTGGGAGCCGGTGTGGGTGAGGTCCTCGCGCTTCAGCCACACCTCGGCGCCGGTCGCCTCGGACAGCCGCGCGGCCCGGTAGAGCGGGGTCGGCCGCCCCACGTAGTCGCGCAGCAGGCGCGCCAGCTCGTCGGTGAAGTCGGGATCCGCCCGGGCCGCGAGCCACTCCCGCTCGAGCTCGTCGAGCGCCGGGATCAGCGTCTCCGGCACGTAGCGGCCGCCGTAAGGGCCGAAGCGCCGCTCCAGCGGCGGCGAGCTCACGCCACCGCCCCCAGCCGCTCGTCGGCTGCCTCGACCGCGCCGACGAAGGCGGTGAGCTTCTCCGGGTCCTTGCGGCCTGGCGCTGCCTCCGTCCCGCTGGCCACGTCCACCGCGAACGGCCGCGCCGTCTCGATCGCCGTGCCGACGTTGTCGGAGTTGAGGCCGCCGGAGAGCACCATCGGCGGCGTTCGTGGGTGCCGCCGCGCCAGCTCCCAGTCGAAGCTCTCCCCCGTGCCGCCCGGCGCGTCCGGCGAGTGGGAGTCGAGCAGGTGGAAGTCCGTGGAAAAGCGCTGCAGGTCGTTCAGCTGGGCGGCGTCGCGCACCCGCACCGCCTTCATCACCTTGGCGCCCGTGCGGCGCGCCACCTCGCGGCAGTAGGCCGGCCCCTCGTCGCCGTGCAGCTGGACCACGGTCAGGTTGCAGCGGTCGGCTGTGTAGGCCACCTCGTCCAGCGACGCGTTCACGAACACGCCCACGAGCTCCAGGCGCCGCTGCAGCTCAGCCCCGATCGCCTCCGCCGTGTCGAGGGAGCAAACTCGGGGGCTGCTCGGCCAGAAGATCATGCCGAGCGCCCAGGCGCCGAGGTCCGCGACCCGGCCGGCGTCGATCGGGTCGCTCACCCCACAGATCTTTACGCGGGTCACACCCGCAATGCTCGCAGGCGCCGCTCAGGGCAGGCTGAACGGCAGGTCGTCGCCCTCGCCGGGCGCCTGCTGCTACCCACTCGAGCTGAGCTGCTCCGGGCGCTCGCCGAGCGTCACCGTGGCGGTGCGCTTGTCCTGGCCGCGGTAGTACTCGAGCTCGACCGTGTCGCCCGGCTGTTTGCTCGCCACGGCGTCGACCACGTCGCCCGCGCTCGCAACGCGCTCTCCGTCCACCGCCAGGATCACGTCGCCGCCCTTGGCGAGCTGGCCGGCCTGGCCGCCCTCGCCGGCGTGCAATCCGGCCTTGGCGGCGGGGCTGCCCTTGGTGACCGTCTGAACGAGAGCACCCTCGTCGACCGGCAGATCCAGCTGCTTCGCGACCTGCGCGGTGACGTCGGCCATGCTCACCCCGAGGTAGGCGCGCTTGATCTCCTTGCCCGCGCGCAGCTTCGGCAGCTCCTGCTTCGCCGTGTCGATCGGGACGGCGAAGCCGATGCCGACCGAGCCCTGGCCGCCCCCCGTGGCGATCTGGCTGTTGATCCCGATCACCTTGCCCTGGGCGTCCAGCAGCGGGCCGCCGGAGTTGCCAGGGTTGATCGACGCATCCGTCTGGATGACGTCGCTGATCGAAAAGCCGCTCGGCGCGTCGAGCTGGCGCTGCAGCGCCGACACGATGCCGGAAGTCACGGTGCGCTGGAGGCCGAACGGGTTGCCGATCGCCACCACCGGGTCGCCGACCTGCACCCGCGAAGAGTCGCCGAGCGGGAGCACCGTGAGGTCCTGTCCCTTCGGGTCGATCTTGAGGACGGCGATGTCGCTGTCGGCGTCCACTCCCTTGATGTCGGCGTCGATCGCCTCGCCGCCCTCCTCGAAGCTGACCGTCACCTTCGACGCGCCCTCGACCACGTGCGCGTTGGTGAGGATCGTGCCGTCGCCGTCGACCACGAAGCCGGAGCCGGTCGCAGTGCCCCGCTGGGCCTGGCCGAACACGGTCTCGCCTCCACTCACGCCCTGGGCCTGGATGTAGACCACGCCGGGCCCGTCCTCGCGGTAGATCTCGTGGACCGTCTTGCCGCCGCTCGAGGAGGCCGGGTCGGTCGCGGCCTGTGAGATCGGCGCCTGGCGAACGACATTCGTGGTGTCGCCGGTGTCGATCACATCGGTCTCGATCAGGACGGCGCCGATCACGAGCACGACCAAGCCGCCGAGCACCGCGGCGATCAGACTGGAGACGACTGGGCGCCGCTTCGGAGAAGAGGTCATCGTGTTCATACAGATGTATGTAGGCCCCGAACCTTAGAGCCGCATAAAGGGGCGCTCAGACGGGGCGCGGCCCGCCCGGAGGGATGGCGAGCAGTCCCGTCAGGCGGCCGCGCAGCCCGGCGCGCGCCGTGAGGTCGCGGCGCAGCTCCCGGCGCTCGCGCAGGC
>JACCSF010000259.1 GCA_013813135.1 Thermoleophilaceae bacterium
CACGGCGCCCGACGGCGAGGTGGTCTTCACCGCGGAGCAGCCCTTCAAGCCGAGCGGCCGGCTCTTCTCGCTGCGCGGCAACCTCGCCCCGGAGGGGAGCGTGGTGAAGCTCGCCGGCACGGAGCGCACGCGCCAGACCGGCCCCGCGCGCGTGTTCGACAGCGAAGAGGCCTGTGTCGAGGCGGTGCGCTCGGGGGCCGTGCGTGCCGGCGAAGTGCTCGTGATCAGGTATGAGGGGCCCGCGGGCGGGCCCGGCATGCGCGAGATGCTGAGCGTTACGTCCTCTGTCGTCGGCGCGGGCCTGGGAGAGTCGGTCGCGCTCGTTACCGATGGGCGCTTCTCAGGTGCCACGCGCGGGCTCATGGTCGGACACGTCGCTCCGGAGGCGGCGCGTGGCGGGCCACTTGCGGCGGTACGTGAGGGCGACTCGATCACCATCGACATCGAGAACGGCACGCTCGACGTCGGGCTCACGGACGACGAGATCGCGCAGCGGCTCGCGGCGTGGACGCCCCCTGCACCGCTCTATGACTCCGGCGTCTTCGCCCGCTATAGCGCGGCGGTGGGATCCGCTTCCGAGGGCGCGGTGCTCAGGGCGTGACCGCGGACCGCTTCACCGGGAAGCACGCGCTTGTCACCGGCGCCGGATCGGGCATCGGGGAGGCCGTGGCGAGGAAGCTGCACGCCGAGGGCGCCGACGTGGTCCTCGCCGACGTGCGCGCCGAGCCGGTGCAGGCGATCGCCGGCGAGCTCGAGGACAGGGCAACCCCTGTCCAGCTCGACGTCCGCGACGAGGAGGCCGTGCGAGAGCTCGTCCGCGACCTCGACGTGCTCGCCAACGTCGCCGGCATCGGCTCGAGTACCACCGCACCGGACACGCCGCTCGACGTCTGGGAGAACGTCTTCTCGGTCAACGCGCGCGGAACATTCCTGTGCTGCAAGCACGCGATCCCCGGCATGGTCGAGCGCGGCGGCGGGTCGATCGTGAACATGGGCTCGGTCGCAGGGCTGATCGGGCTGCACAACCGCGCCGCCTACTGTGCATCCAAGGGCGCCGTCATCGCGCTCACGCGCGCGCTCGCCGTCGACCACGTCGGCGACGGTGTCCGCGTCAACGCCGTCTGCCCCGGGACCGTGGACTCGCCGTGGGTCCGGCGCCTCGTCGAGGAGGTCGGCGAGTCGCTCGATGCACTGCGCGCGCGTCAGCCGATGGGGCGCCTCGGGACGCCGGACGAGATCGCCGACGCGGTCGCGTACCTCGCCTCGGACGACGCGGCGTTCGTCACCGGCAGCGCGTTCGTCATCGACGGCGGCCTGACCGCGGCCTGAGCGTGCGCGGCCTCGTCGCCATCCCCGACAAGCCGCACAGCACGGCGGTCGCCGAGGTGCCGGATCCGCGCCCGGCCGAGGGCGAGATCCTCCTGCGCACCCTGGAGGTCGGCGTCTGCGGCACCGATCGCGAGATCTCCGAGGGCGTCTTCGGCGTGGCCCCGCCGGGCCGCGACGCCCTGGTCCTCGGCCACGAGTTCCTCGGCGTTGTCGAGCGCGACGGCCCTGGCTTCTCACGCGGCGACCTCGTAACGGCGACCGTACGACGGTCGTGCGGGCGCTGCGACGCCTGTGCCGGGGGTTCACCGGACGCATGCCACACCGGCGACTACTCCGAGCGCGGAATCACGCGTCTGGACGGCTTTGCCAGCGAGCTGGCGGTCGAGTCGGCCGAGCACCTCGTCGCCGTGCCGCCCTCGCTCGGCCGCCTTGGGGTCCTCGCCGAACCCGGCTCGGTGTGCGCCCGCGCGATCCGCCACGCGTGCGCCGTCGGCGAGCGCCAGCCGTGGCGCGCGGAGCGGGCCCTGGTCGTCGGGGCCGGGGCGATTGGCATGCTCTCGACCTACTTCCTGCGCCTCGACGGCTTCGAGGTCTGGACGGCCGGACGCTCGCCGCGTACGACCGCGAAGGCGCAACTCGCCGAGGCCTGCGGCGCGACATACATATCCACGGCCGACGTGCCGCTCGATGCGCTCGTCGACGACGTGGGCGGCTTCGACGTCGTGATCGAAGCCGCAGGCGACGCGCAGGTCATGCTCGACACGCTCGCGCTGCTGCGCCGCAACGGCGTCGCCTGCCTGCTTGGAGTGGACGGGCACACGCGCAAGGTCAGCCTCGACGGGCGCGTTCTCGGCGTCGACACGATCCTCCAGAACCGCGCCCTGCTCGGCAGCGTGAACGCGCACGCGCGTGATTGGGAGGCCGCCGTCGAAGCGCTCGACCGCGCCCGGGAGCGCTGGGGCGACGCGCTCGAAGCGTTCGTCGGCCTGCGTGTCGCGCTCGACTGCTTCGACGAGGCCTTCGAGTTCCAAGGCGTCAAGGCAACGCTGCAGTTCGGCGAGGCGTGAGGCTTCCGCGCTCGCTGCGTGCAGCGCAATGAGGTCGTGGAGCTAACGCGGTGAGCGAGAAGACGCAGGCCGCTCAGCCCGAGCAGGTCGAGCAGCCGGCCACCGGCTCGACCGGCACCCGCCGCACCTCGAGCGTCCTGATGTCGATCACAAGCGAGGCCTGCAGCGTGGCCGGCTCGGCCAGCCCGGTGAGGTGGTGGATCACGTCGCTGCTGATGATCCCGCCGATCAGCGCGCAGGCGGGGGCGAAGGTGGCCGCGAGCGTGTCCGCCCGCTGGCGCCAGGCGGCAAGCTCGTCGAACAGCGGGTCGAGGCCGCGGGCCGACTCCTCCATGCAGTCAAGGCATCCAGGCTGGCCCGGTACGAAGGTCGGCCCGACCCGCACCAGCGGCGGGAACTGGCTGGCGCCGATGTGGGCCACGCCCGCCTTCGCGCAGCAGGAGTTGATCCAGCGGCTGAGCCTGTAGGGCGGCCAGTCCGCCGCTTCGATCACGAAGTCCGCCCCGTCGACGACCGCGGCCACCCCGTCGCGATCCTCGAGCCGCGTGTCGATCGCCTCGAACGAGACCGCCGAGTTGAAGTCCGCGAGGGTTCGCGCGGCGGCCTGCGCCTTCGGCCGGCCCACATCTTCCTCGCGGTAGAGCGTCTGGCGATTCAGGTTGCTCAGCTCCACGACGTCGCCGTCGACTCCCACCAGCTCGCCCACGCCCGCCGCCGCGAGCGCCCAGACCGCCCAGGCACCCAGGCCTCCGAGACCGATCACGACCACGCGCGCCTCGCGTAGTCGCCCCTGGCAGGCAGCTCTCGAGTCGCCGGCCGTCACGAGCTCGCCGAAGTACTCGAGCTGGCGGTCGTAGCGTTCCTGCTCGGCAGCGCTCAACCACTCCCCGTCCGCCGCGGCGTCCTCGATCACCCCCAGCTCGCCCAGCTGCTCGAGCGTCCCGGTCACCTCCGTCGCGGTCAGCTGCGGGTGCAGTTCCGCGAGCTCCCCCACGGTGCGCGTGCCGTCGAGTCCGTCGAGCAGCGCCCGCTGCCGCGCCGCCAGGCCGGGCAGGGCGAGGTCGTCGCCGTGCCCGGCCCGCAGCAGGTAGAGGGTTCCGTCCGAGGCCGGAAAGGTCTCGATCGACCGCCTCACTCGAGGGCGCGCTAGGCGCCCTTCACGAAGTCCACGGCCGACGTCACGGGACGCTTGACCTTCACGATCTTCAGCACTGGCTCTCACCTCCTCTCTCCTCTGGCAGTTGGCGGTGGCCGACGCGCGACCACCACGGTCTTTGTGTGCAGTTCCTCGTCGGGCGGGCGCTGAGGCGATCCGTCGGCGGCGCTGCCGTAGAGCGCGAGCGGCTCCAGTCCCGCGTCGCGCAGCGCCAGCTCGAGGTCCCGAGCGCCGTGGTGGCGCTGGACGTGCCGGCTCTCCGCCAGCAGCGTGCCGGTCCCCGGCGCGTCCCGCCACGCCTGAAGCGTGGTCGCGAACAGACCGCCGGGTTCGACGGCGCGCGGCTCGCCCACCGAGACGTAGGTGTCCGCGCCGCCGGCCCAGCTGAGGCCGTCGCAGAACACCGCGCGGTAGGTGGCCAGCGTGTTGACGTCGAACACGAGCAGCCCGCCGGGCCGCAGGTTGCGGCGCATGCCCGCCAGCGCAGCGCGCAGCTCGTCCAAGTCGAGCAGGTAGTTGACCGCGTCGTCCAGGCAGGTCACGAGGTCGGCTCCCGCGCACAGCACCGGCAGCCGGCGCATGTCGGCCACCCGCACCCGCACGCCGTGCTCGCGCGCCCTGCGGCGGGCACGCGCGGCCATCGCGGGGGAGAGGTCGCACGCCGTGACGTCGAAGCCCCGGCGGACGAGCGGCATGAAGCTTTTCCCCGTTCCGCAGGCCACGTCGAGGACCCGGCTGCCCGCGAGCCCGTGAGCGTGGGCCAGTCCCAGCAACAGTTCCAGCCAGCGCTCGTGGTCGTGGTGCGCGGTCAGGCCGTCGTAGACGGGCGCCAGCGCGTCGTAGGCGGCTCGTGTGTCGGGCGGCACTGAAACGTCCATCACTAAGTAAGACCCTCGCGCGGTGGACTCCGTTTCAACGATCAATCGAGGGTCAAATGAAGAACCGCCCTACACTGGATGATGACCATGGATGGGACGAGTGGGACTGGAATGCCCTCAGTACGAGTTGCCTGCGCGAAGCCAGGCGCCTGCTCGCCTCCGAACAGGACGCCGAGGAGGCCGCCCAGGACGCGCTCCTGCGGGCCTGGCGCAGACGCGCGAATCAGAGGCAGCGCGGCGCCGAGACCTGGTGGGTCAGGCAGATCGCCCGCAACGAGGCGCTGCGCCAGTTGGCACGGCAGGCGCGCAGGCGCGATCTGTATACGGAAGCCTCTGCAGAGCTCCTGGACGGTGTTCCGGCCGACCAGGATGTCGCGCAGCTTGCGGAAATCATCGACCTTCGGGAGGCAATCGCCGAGCTCGCGCCTGGGGATGCGCTGCTCCTCCGGCTACGTTATGAGGGGGACCTCACGCAGCCACGTCTCGCTTGGCAGGGATGCCCGAGGGAACTGTGAAGATTCGGCTCCATCGGATACGTGGCCGCCTACGTGAAAGGCTGACGGGAGAGCATGACCAACACTAAGACGGGTGTCGATCAGCGACTTGTCCGGGCGATCGGGCACCCACTAAGACTGCGGCTATTGACCATCTTCAACGAGCGCGTCGCGAGTCCCAGCGACCTGGCGGCGGAGCTCGGGGAGCCGATCGGGAACGTCAGCTACCACACGCGCATCCTCGCTCGCCTCGGCTGCGTCGAGCTGGTCAAGACGAAGCAGGTGCGCGGCGCGGTGGAGCACTACTACCGGGCGGTCGTCCGGCCGATCTTCAGCGACGACGACTGGGCGGAGCTGCCGCCGTCCATACGCAAGTCGCTCGCGGGCGCGGTGCTTACGGAAATCGCCGACGACATGGGCGCCGCGGCCAACGAGGGCGGGTTCGACCGGGACGACGTGCACCTCAGCCGCACGCCCCTGGTCCTGGACCAGCGGGGCTGGCAGGAGCTCAACGACCGGCTGCAGGAGATCGGCGAGCAGGCGCTCGAAATCCAGGCGCAGAGCGCCGCGCGGCTGCAGGCGGAGGGCGCGCGGGACTCCGAGGCTGCCGCGCTGGTGCTGATGCTCTTCGAGCCGCCTACGGCCCAGGGCAAGACCGACGACCGCAAGGCCAAGCGAGAGCGCTCCAAGAAGAAGAAGTAGGGCGGCCGCCACGGTCGTGCCCGAGCGCCGCGCCGCGTTAGTGTCTGCGGCGTGAGCGCGAAGTCCCGATCGGTGGCCGTAGTGGGCGGCGGATTCGGCGGCGTCGGAGCCGCCGCCATGCTCAAGCGGGCCGGGTACGACGACGTCACGGTCTTCGAGCGCGGCGAGCGCCTCGGCGGTGTCTGGCACCACAACACCTACCCGGGCGCCGCCTGCGACATTCCGTCGCACCTCTACGAGTTCTCGTTCGCCCCGAACCCGCGCTGGTCGCGCCGCTACGCGCCCCAGGCCGAGATCCAGGCCTATCTCGAGGACGTAGCGCGCGGCTACGGAGTCCTCGGGCGCATCCGTACAGGCACCGACGTGAAGAGCGCACGCTGGGACGAGCAGCGCAGCCGCTGGGTGCTCGAGACAAACGCCGGGACGCACGAGACGGACGTGCTCCTGACCGCCTGCGGCCAGCTGTCGGTGCCGAGCGTGCCGGCGATCCCGGGCCTCGACAGCTTCACGGGGCCGGCCTTTCACACGGCCCGGTGGCGTCACGACGTGGACCTCGCCGGCAAGCGCGTGGCCGTGCTCGGGACCGGATGCAGCGCGATCCAGGTCGTGCCGGCGATCCAGCCCACCGTTCGGCAGCTGGACGTCTACCAGCGCTCGCCGGGCTGGACACTCCCAAAGATGGACTTCCCCTACAGCGACCGCGCGAAGCGCCTGTTCGAGCGCTTCCCGATCCTGCAGCGGCTCGACCGGGCGTCGATCTTCTACTTTCAGGAGCTCGCGGCGGCGGGGATGACGAAGCACCGCTGGCTGCTGCCGGCCTTCCGCGCCGTCTCGCGCAGCCGCATCAACAAGGCGATCGCGGATCCGGAGCTGCGCCGCAAGGTCACGCCGACCGATGAGATCGGCTGCAAGCGGATCATGCTCACCGACGAGTGGTATCCGACGTTGACCGAGCGCAACGTGGAGCTGGTGACCGACCGCATCGCGGAGGTGACGCCCACGGGGATCCGCAAGCAGGACGGCACCGAGCGGCCGGCGGACGTGCTGGTCTTCGCCACCGGGTTCGCTACCCACGGCTTCGTCGCGCCGATGGAGATCGCCGGCGCCGGCGGTCGCCGGCTGTCGGCGGAGTGGGCGGAGGTGCCGCGCGCCTACCTGGGCCTGAGCGTCCCCGGCTTTCCCAACATGTTCCTGCTCTACGGGCCCAACACCAACGGGGGCAGCGGCTCGGTGGTCAGCACGATCGAGGCGGGCGTGAATCACGTGATCGCGGCCCTCGGCGAGCTGGAGCGAGCGGACGCGCGCCGGATCGAGGTGAGCCGCCAGGCGGCCGAGCAGTTCGACCGCGAGCTGCGCGCTGCGCTCGCCGGGACCGTCTGGCACTCGGGCTGCACCAACTGGTACGTCGACGAGCACGGCCACGACCCGAACCAGTGGCCGTGGCTGTGGACCACGTACCGCCGCAAGACCGAGCGCATCGAGCCGGGCACGTACGCGCTCGAGCGCTAGCCGCCTCGACCGCTGACGTCTCCGAGACAGCCCGTCCACGAGTATGTGCGGCATGGACCGGTCGCCGCTGCGTCAGCTCGGGCTTGTCGTGCATCCGACGCGCCACCTCGAGGCGGTGTTGGAGGGCATCGCGGGCTGGGCATCGGCTCATGGGGTCGAGGTCGGCCAGGTGCAGGTGGCGGGGCAGACGCGCCACGTGGCGGAGC
Organism: Thermoleophilaceae bacterium; assembly: GCA_013813135.1. Taxonomy (GTDB): domain Bacteria; phylum Actinomycetota; class Thermoleophilia; order Solirubrobacterales; family Thermoleophilaceae; genus JACVRW01. Next base: position 7,342 of record JACCSF010000259.1, read on the forward strand.
CGGTCGAGGCGGCCGCCTGCGAGCTGCTGGTAGCGGTTGGAGGGGACGGGACCACACTGGCGGCGCTCCACGCCGGCGCGTCCCCGTCGCGGCCGGTGCTCGGCGTGGCCTGCGGCAGCGTCGGCGTCCTGACGTCGGTGGCGGGCGACGAGGCCACATCCGCGCTCGACCGGTTCATGGACGGCCGCTGGGCGCCGGGCGACGTTCCCGGGCTCGAGGTCACCTGGGACGAGACGCCTGGTGAGACGGCGATCAACGACGTCGCGGTGATTCGCGGCGGACCGGGGCAGTTACTGGTCTCCGTGTGCGTCGACGACGTGCTCTACGCCCAGCTGGCCGGCGACGGCCTGGTGGTGGCCACGGCACTTGGGTCGAGTGCCTATACGATGGCCGCCGGCGGGCCGCTCCTGGCGCCGGGCGCCGACGGCATGGCGGTCACGCCCCTGGCGCCGCACGGGGGATCTTGCCCTCCGCTCGTGGCCGGTGGGGACAGCCATCTCTCGCTGACGATTCAGCCTGGCTTCGGGGGCGTTCGCTTCGAGATCGACGGTCGCCCCGCGGCCGCCGAGGGACTCCACCTGGCGGTTCGCGTCCGTCCGGGCTACGCGACGCTCGTCCGCCTCGCCGACGAAGAGCCGCGGCTGACCGGCCTGCGTCGCCGCGGTCTGGTGCTCGACAGCCCCCGGGTGCTCGCCCGGGAGGCCCGCCTGCCCGACCTCACGCTGCCGGGGGTTCCGCCTTCTCCTTGAGGCGCGCGCCCCCGCGGGCGGTTCGCACCGCGGCGGTGAGCTGTCGTAGGCCCCCTGGTGGCGCCGGCCGTTGATGAAGAAGCTGGGCGTGCCCGCGACGCCGCTGGCGTCCGCGCTCGCCACGTCGTCGGACACTCGGTCGGCGTACTCGCGGCGGCGCAGCTCATCCGTGAATCGTTCGACGTCCAGTCCGAGCTCTTCCGCGTACGCCGCCTCGGCGGCCATCTGAGCGTGCGGATGGACATCGTTGAGCGGTAGGTTCCGCCAGACGTAGCGCAGCTCGTCGCCGAACTCGTCGAGCAGCTCGCGGACGACGACCTCCGCCTGCCCGCAGTAGGGGCACTCGTAGTCGCCATACTCGACCAGGGTGACGGGGGCAGAGTCGGGGCCGCGGACGTGATCGCGATCGGGATCCACGTCATCGGAGAGATCCAGCATCTCGTCCGCGGTCGCGAGCAGCTGACGCGCGCGCAGCTGGGCCGGAAGCCTGGCGATCACCTGGAATACCAGCCAGCTCAGCAGCGCCGAGACGATGGCGGCTCCGAGCACGCCGAGCTTCGCCTCCTGAAGCTGCTGCCCCTCGAAGGCGATGCTCGCGATCAAGAGCGAGACCGTGAAGCCGATGCCGGCCACGGCCCCGCCACCGAGGATCACCGGCCAGCTCAGTGTCGGGCGCACCCCGGTGGCCCAGGGCCGCGACGCAAGCCACGTTGCCGCAAGATCCCGACCGGCTTGCCGATCACGTAGCCGAACAGGATCCCCAGCGTGATCGGTGAGGTGACCGCGTCGCCGAGCAACCGGTCGTCCACGTGGATGCCGGTGTTCGAGAGCGCGAACAGCGGCACGATCACGAAGCTCGTCCAGGGATGGAGGCGGTACTGCAGTCGTTCGTTTGCCGAGATGGCCGCGTGACGCCCAGCTGGGCGGAGCGCGCGCGAGCTCGGGTGTGGGCTGCTCGCGGAAGGAGCGCGTCAGCTCCGTCACCCGCTCCAGGTCGGTGCGGGCGGGAGGGTATGCGCTCGTCGCCAGGCCGACCGCGAGGCCGGCGATCAGGGGGTCGATGCCCGACTCATAGAGCGCGACCCACATGCCCACCCCGACCAGCGTGGCGGCCGGCGGACGCCAGGCGGCCGGCACGTAGCGCAACCCCAGCGTCACGCAGGGTGAGCAGGCGAACACGCAACCGGGTGGCTCCTGGAGCGACCAGGGCGAGCACGCCGAGCGCGAACGCCGTGTCGGTCATGGCAGCCCCCCAGCCGTGCGCGCCGACGCCGCCGGCGTTGAACGCCACGTAGATCAGCACCGCCAGCACCATGCCGCCCGCCGCCCCCATCAGCGGGAGGGTGATGCGGCGCCGGTCGCGCAGCGCTCCCATGTCGAGCTCGCGCCTGGCCTCGAGCCCGACGCCCAGGAAGAAGAACGTCATCAGGCCCTCGTTGACCCAATGCCGCAGGTCCATCGCGATGCCGTCGCTGCCGATCTGGATCGAGAGCTCGTGGTCCAGAAGGACTCGTAGGAATCGGACCACGGCGAGTTCGCCCACAGGAGCGCCGCGACCGCGGCGCACAGGAGCGCCACGGCACCGCCCGACTCCGTGCTCAGGAAGTCGCGGACCGGCGCCGCGAGGTTGCGCGCCCACGCCGTGCGCTCGGTGAAGGGCCGCGTCAGGACACTCGGTCGCGAAGCCACGGGGCGCTCCCAGCTCGCGCTCAGCGTCGCGGCAGAGTTGCCAGCGCGTCCTCGCGCGCCTCTTGCGCCCGGCGGCGGGCGTCTCGGACCCGCGCCAGGTCCGCGTCGTCCCGGCCGGCGAGGTTGATCTCCACGAGCGAGGCGGCGGCCGCGGTGGCGGCCTCTGCGATCAGGACGCCCGTGAGTGCGTCGCCGCGGACGGCGGGGTCGCCGGCGGAGGTGGCCTGCGCGGCCAGGACGGCGG
>JACCSF010000403.1 GCA_013813135.1 Thermoleophilaceae bacterium
GGACACCACCGCCAGGGCGGCTACGTGTGCGAGAGCCCTCCTCACGCCCCATCAAGGTAGCTTCCCGGCGTGCCGCCCGTTGCCGCCGGGGTCGACTTCCTGCAGGAGCCGGCCGCCGTCTTTGGCCTGCTGCTGATGGTCGGCGCTCTGCTGTCGGGGCTGGCGCGGCGCAGCTTCCTGTCGCTGACGGCGATCTTCGTGGTCGCGGGGTTCGTGCTCGGCCAGGACGGGCTGGAGGTGCTCGACCTCGACCCGCGCTCCGACTTCGTGCAGGGGCTGGCGGTCGTCGCGCTCGTCCTGATCCTGTTCCGCGACGGGCTCGAAGTCGAGGCGGAGATGCTGCAGAAGGCCTGGCATCTGCCGTTTCGCCACCTCGTGCTCGCGATGCCACTCACCGCCGTGCTGGTCGCGCTCGCCACCCACACGCTGACCGACCTCGGCTGGACCGAGTCCTTCCTGGTCGGGGCGCTGCTCTCGCCGACCGATCCCGTGCTCTCGTCCATCGTCGTGACAAACCCGCGGGTGCCGCGCGTGATTCGCCACTCGCTCAACCTCGAGTCCGGCCTCAACGACGGCCTCGCCCTGCCGGCGGTGCTCGCGTTCACGGCGGCGGCCGAGTCGCGCGACGACTTCGTCTGGTGGCAGTTCGTGATCCAGGACGTGGCGGTCGGGGCGGTCACCGGCCTGGTCGTGGCCTTTGTCGCCGCCCGCGTGATGCCACGCGGCGCCACGCTCCTGGGCGGGCCGAGCGCCCACCAGAAGGCGCTCTATGCGCTCGGTGTGGCGTTTGCGGCCTACGGCGTTGCGGTGGTGCCCCCCGAGGGCAACGGCTTCATCTCGGTGTTCGTGGCCGCGATCGCCTTTGGGATCTGGCGGCCCGACATCCGCGAGTGCTTCGAGACGCGCTCCGAGGACGTGCTGGAGGTGGTCAAGCTCGGCGTGTTCCTCGTGTTCGGCGCGATCTTCACGTTCGACATCCTGCTCGAGGACGGCTGGGCCGCCGTGGCCATCGCGGCCTTCACGCTGTTGCTCGCGCGGCCGGTCGCCGTGTTCGTCGCGCTCGCCGGCAGCACCCAGGTGGGCACGGCCGGCAAGGCCTTCATGGCCTGGTTTGGCCCTAAGGGCGTGGCAACCATGACCTTTGCCCTGTTCGTGCTGGGGTCGGACGTGCCCGGCGCGAACCGGCTCGTGGGCATCGCCGCGCTGACCGTGTTCATCTCGATCATCGCCCACGGCCTGACAGACCGGCCGGGGGCGGAGTGGATGGCGCGCCGCGCCGGGCGGGAGCCGGAGCCGGCCGGTGCCGCGTAGTTGCGGCATAGTTCCGGCCCATGGACACCTGGGACATCGCCTCACTCGACGTTCAACCGCATCAGCCTGAGGTCCTTCGCTCGGACGACGAGACCCGCGTGATCGCCATCAACCTGCCCGCTGGAGGGGCGCTGCAGGAGCACCAAGTGCACGAGCGCGCCTGGCTGGTGGTCGCGAGCGGCGAGATCGAGGTCGAGCACGACGGGCAGACCGTGAGCGGCGGCCCCGGCTTCCTCGCGCACTTCGAGCCCTCGGAGCCCCACGAGGTGCGCGCCCGCAGCGACGCGCGGCTGATCCTGCTGCTCTCGCCGTGGCCGGGCGAGGGGCACCCGAGTCAGCGCAGCTGACCAAATCCGCCCGCACGCGGCCGAGCCGCGTACTTGCGCCCGGCGCCTGCCAGAATCCAGCCCGATGGACCCTTCCCGTAAGCGCAAGGTCAGGCTTGCGGTGGCGCTCGCCGCCGCCGTGTGCCTCGCGACGGTGCTCGCCTACACGAGCTTCAGCGCGGCTTCCGAGGCCGCCAAGCCCTCCGAGCTGAAGGAGGGGCGCTCGTACGAGGTGACCGGCAAGGTGGTGAACGGGTCGATCGATCGCTCCGGCGACGAGCTGCGTTTCCGCATCCGCGATCGCGACGGCGCCGAGTCGGTTCCCGTGACCTACGCGGGGTCCGTGCCGGATCCCTTCCGGGATGGTCGAGAGGTGATCGTCTCGGGTGAGCTCAAGCAGGGCACGTTCGTCGCCGAGCGGGACTCGCTCGTGACCAAGTGCCCGTCCAAGTTCACGAAGGAAGAGCAGTCCAGCTGACGTGGCCGGCGTAGGCTCCGCCTGCCTCGCGATCGCCCTCCTGACCGCCGCCTACGCGGTCGCCGCCTCGATCCGGGGGGCGCGCACGGGCCGTCGCGAGTGGGTGACCTCGGGCCGCAGGGCGATCTACTGCCTGGCCGGGCTGTGCGTCGGCGCCTTCGTGATCCTCGAGGCCGCCTTCCTGCGCTCTGACTTCTCCTTCGCGATCGTGGCCGAGGGCTCGTCGACCGACACGCCCACCTTCTACAAGGTCACCGCGGTCTGGGCCACCCAGCAGGGCTCGCTGTTGCTGTGGGCCACGCTGCTGTCGCTCTTCTCGACAGCGGTGCTGTTCCTGACGCGGCGCTCGCTGAAGGAAATCGCCCCGTGGGCGACCGCCGTGCTGGGCGTGGTGGCGGCCTTCTTCTTGTGCCTGATGCTCGGCTGGGAGAACCCGTTCGACACGCTCGCCGTCGCGCCGCAGGAGGGCGCCGGGCTCAACCCGCTCCTGCGCCACCCGGCGATGATGATCCACCCGCCGATGCTCTACACGGGCTACGTCGGCTTCTCGATCCCGTTCGCCTTCGCGATCGGCGCGCTGATCACCCGCCACACCGGCGCTGACTGGATCCGCGCCACGCGCCGCTTCGCGCTGATCGCGTGGACGTTCCTGGGCACGGGCATCATGCTGGGCGCGCTCTGGTCCTACACCGAGCTCGGGTGGGGCGGCTACTGGGCGTGGGACCCGGTCGAGAACGCGTCGCTGATGCCGTGGCTGGTCGGCACGGCGTTCCTGCACTCGATCATGGTGCAGGAGAAGCGCGGCATGCTGAAGGTGTGGAACGCGTCGCTGATCTGCGCGACCTTCGTGCTCGCGCTGCTCGGCACGTTCCTGGTCCGTAGCGGCATCCTCGACTCGATCCACGCATTCGGCGCCTCGACGATCGGCGTTCAGATGCTCGTGTTCATCGCCTGCGTGATCGCCCTGTCGGCGGCGCTGATCCTGGTGCGCCTGCCGGACCTGCGCTCCGAGGCGCGGCTCGACTCGCTGCTGTCGCGCGAGGCGTTCTTCCTGCTCAACAACCTGGTGCTGGTCGGGCTCTGCCTGGTGATCATGTGGGGCACCTTCTTCCCGCTCATCTCCGAGGCGCTCACGGGCACAGAGGCGAGCGTGGGCCCGCCGTGGTTCAACCGCCTGACCACGCCGCTGGCGCTCGTCCTCGTCCTGTTGGCCGGGATCGGGCCGGTGCTGGCCTGGCGGCGGGTGACACCCGGGGCGCTGCGCCGGGTGCTGCTCGTGCCTCTGGCGATCACGGCGCTCGTGCTCGTGGCGCTGCTCGCGTCCACCGACGCGGCCGAGAGCGTGCCGTCGCTGATCATGTTCTCCTTCGTCGCCTTCGTGCTCAGCGTGGTGGGGCAGGAGTTCTGGCGCGGCGCGACGGCGCGCCGCGTGATGACCGGCGAGTCGTGGCCGCGCGCGCTCGCGCGGCTGATCGGGCGCAACCGGCGCCGCTACGGCGGCTACCTCGCCCATGTCGGCATCGCTGTGCTGTTACTCGGGGTGGCGGCGTCGTCGGCTTTCGTCCAGCAGCGCGACGTCAGGCTCTCGCCGGGAGAGAGCATCAAGGTGGGCGACTACGACGTGACCTACCAGCGGGCCACCGCGAAGCTCGGCGGCGACAGCGGCGGCACCGGCGCGCCGATCTCGCTCGGCGCCGTCATGCGCGTGAAGCGCGGCGACGAGACCTACACCCTGCGGCCGTCGCGCAACTACTACTCGACGACGGACCCCTCCAAGGGCGCGATCTCGCGCTTCTTCGCCGGCGAGGCCACCAGCGAGGTCGACGTGCGCTGGGGGCTGCGGCGCGACTTCTGGCTCGCGGTGCGCCCCGACCTGGTGTCCCTCGAGAAGCCGATCGCCCGCGCCGACCGCACCTTCGCGGACTCGCCCGGCCAGGTCCAGGCGATCGTGATCCGCACGCTGACCGAGATCTACCAGGAGGACCCGCCGCCGGCGGCGTTCAGGGCGATCGTCTCCCCGCTCGTCACGTGGATCTGGATCGGCGGAGCGATTGCGGTGCTGGGCGCGCTCGTGGCGGCATGGCCATCGCCGGAGGCCCGGCTGCGCCGGGTGCGCTCCCTCTACGCGGCGCGCCTGGGCCGCGAGCTCTCACGAGCCTGACGGCCAACTAGCCTCCCGCCCCGGATGGAGTATGCGCTCGCGCTTCTGGTCCTGGCCGCCCTGGTGGCCGTCGTTGTCGCCCGGCCGCTAAGACGTCCGGGCGAAGCTGAGCGGCATGACGAGAGCCGCATCCAAGAGCTGCAGGCCGCCAAGGAGGCCAAGTACCGCGAGATCCGTGACGCCGAGCTGGATCACCAGATGGGCAAGCTCTCGCGAGAGGACTGGCGCGCGGTCGACCGCGACCTCCGCGGCGAGGCGATCGAGATCCTGCGGGACCTGGACCGCCTCGAAGGGCGCCAGCCAAACGGTCCGGACTAGCCGGACCGTCAAGATCAGATCTTCAGCAGCGCGATCACGTTCGCGACGAAGATCAGCGCGAACGCCACGGTCCAGCGGTTCAGGTTGCGCTCGACGAGCGAGCCGCCGCCGAACGGGCCGGCCCCGGTGCCGACGCCGAAGGCGCCCGAGAGGCCGGTGTCCTTGCCCGAGTGCAGCAGGATGAGCACGATCAGGACCACGCAGAGGATCACCTGAACGCCGCTGAGAATCGCTTCCACGGCCGAGAAGGGTAGCGCGGCGGGTCGCCCCGCGGGGACCTCAGCCGGTCGTGTCGGTGAACCGCACGGCGCCCGCTCGCAGGGCGGGGCAGACCACGCCGTGGGCGAAGCGACGGCCGTAGAACTCGCCCTGGCTCGTCAGCTGCTGCCGGGCGCCCAGCTCCTGCACGCGCGACAGGATCCTCAGCACCGAGTCCGTCAGCCTCAGGTCGCGCAACGGCCGGGTGACCCTGCCGTCCTCGATCAGGAAGGTGCCGTCGCGCGTGACGGCGGTGATCAGCGTCTCCTTCGGGCGGACCACGTTCTCGTACCAGAAACGGGTCACGTAGACGCCGCGCTGCACCGGCGCGCACAGCTCGTCGACGTCGGCGGCCCCGCCCCCGGCCAGCACAAGGTTGTATGGCTGCGGTCCGTCCGGGGCGCCCCCGGGCACCAGCGCGTGACCGGTCGAGCCGGCACCCGCCAGGGCGCCGCTGCGCAGGTCGTGCACCACCGCGCGGGCGACCCCGTCCTGGATCAGCGGCATCGGCAGCTTCGGCGTGCCCTCGGCGTCAAACCCCCGCGGCAGGCTCGCCGGCGAGCTCGGCGAGTCGGCGAGGTTGATCCCCGGCGTGGCCACCGGTTCGCCAAGGCGGCCCACCAGGGCGCCGCGCCCCTCCGCGTAGGCCAGCCCGTTCAGCGCGGTCGCGCCGAGCAGCTCGAGCAGTGAGCCCACCGCGCGCGCCTCCATGACGACGGGGTACTCGCCCGGCGGCAGCTCGGCGGCGGGCCCCGCCGCCAGGGCTTTGGCGGCGGCTCGCGAGGCGAGCGGCTCGGCGTCGATCGCCGAGGCCGCCACGCCCACGCTCGACGCGTAACCCGAGCGCCCGCCGGGGGCGATGAAGATCACCTTCATGAGAGCGTCCGTCGTCCGGTCGAGCGCGCCGCCACCGGCGCTCGTGGCCACGGCGCGCTCGTCCTCGGCCACCGTCCAGACAC
>JACCSF010000309.1 GCA_013813135.1 Thermoleophilaceae bacterium
CCGTCTCGGCGGCTTCGCTGGTCGTCCTTCGGCCGATCGCGCGGCGGCACCTGCACACGCCCGCGCAGCTGCGCACCGGCACGGCCGCGCTGGTCGGCGCCCACGCGGTCGTATTGGAGCGGGTGGACCGCGACGGCGGCACGGTGAAGCTCGCGGGTGAGGTCTGGAGCGCCCGCTCGTATGACGAGGATCATGCCTTCGAGCCCGGCGCTCGCGTCGAGGTGCTCAAGATCGACGGCGCCACCGCGCTCGTACACGAATAGCGAAAGGACCCAACTTGGCCACCCTGATCGTGCTCATCGTCGTAGCCGCCGTTGTCCTGATCACCCTCGCACGGGGCATCAGGATCGTGCCCCAGGCGCGCGCCGGGATCGTCGAGCGGCTGGGCCGCTACTACCGCACGCTCGACGCCGGGCTGGCGATCGTCGTTCCGTACGTGGACCGCGTACGGCCGCTGATCGACCTGCGCGAGCAGGTGGTGTCGTTCAATCCGCAGCCGGTGATCACCGAGGACAACCTCGTGATCCAGATCGACACCGTCCTCTACTTCCAGGTGACCGACCCAAAGGCCGCGACATACGAGATCGCCAACTTCATCGCCGGGGTCGAGCAGCTCACGGTCACCACGCTGCGCAACGTGGTCGGCGGCATGACGCTGGAGGACACGCTCACCTCACGCGACAAGGTCAGCACCGCGCTGCGCCAAGTGCTCGACGAGGCGACCGGCAAATGGGGCATCCGCGTCAACCGCGTGGAGTTGAAGGCGGTCGACCCGCCGGCATCGATCCAGGAGGCCATGGAGAAGCAGATGCGCGCGGAGCGCGACCGGCGCGCGGCGATCCTCACGGCCGAGGGCGTAAAGCAGTCGCAGATCCTGACCGCGGAGGGGGAGAAGCAGAGCGCGATCCTGCGCGCGGAGGGACAGCGCGAGGCCCAGATCCTTCAGGCCGAGGGCCAGTCGAAGGCGATCGAGACGGTCTTCGGAGCCATCCACCGCGGCGACGCCGACCCCAAGCTGCTCGCCTACCAGTACCTCCAGGTGCTGCCGCAGATCGCACAGGGCGAGTCGAACAAGGTCTGGATCATCCCGAGCGAGGTGACCCAGGCACTTGGCAACCTGGGGGCGATGCTGCCGAAGCCGGACGCGCTCCAGCAGGCGCAGCCCGATCAGCCGGACCGGCCACCGCTGCCGCCCGAGGGCTAGCCGTGCCCGGAAGCGCGGAGGTCGTGCGGCGGGCCTACGAGGCGCTGGGCCGCCGCGACTTCCACGTGCTGGCTGGCCTCGCCGCGCCGGATTTCGAGATGGATCTCAGCCAGCGGGTGCTGAACCCGGCCACATACCGCGGGGCGGAGGGTCTGCTCCGCTTCCTGGGGGAGATCGAAGAGCTCTGGGCGAAGATGGACATCGACGTCGAGTGCATGCTCGAGCGCGGCGACGATGTGCTGGCGGTGCTGCTCGTGAAGCTGCAGGGTCGGGGCAGTGGTGTGAAGCTCGACAGCCGCATCGCCCAGCGCTGGGAGCTGCGCGAGGGGAAGCTGGTGCGGATGCGCTTGCGCCCCGACGTGGAGGCGGCACTGGCGGAGTTCGAGGAGGGCGGCTAGGGCGCTTTCCGTCGAGCACGAGGAAGAACTCGTCCTCGACTTCGTGCTTGTGCCAGTGGAAGTCGCCCTCGATCACGCCGAGCCTGACGACCGAGTCGTTGACGGCCGTGAGCGTTTGGTTGAACCACGGCTCCACGGCCGCCGCCTCCGCGTCCAGGTCCATCGGCGTGAGCGGGTCGAATTTCACGTTGACGTTGATGTCGTAGCTCATGCGAAGCACGCTACCTCCCACTAGCCTCTGCTCTGTGTTCGATGCTCTGTCCGACCGCCTTCAGGCCGCGCTCGGCGACGTCCGCTCGCGCGGCAAGCTGACCGAGGACGACGTCAACAAGGCGATGCGCCAGGTCCGCCTCGCGTTGCTGGAGGCCGACGTCAACTTCAAGGTGGTCAAGCAGTTCACCGCGACGGTCAAGGAGCGGGCGCTCGGGCAGGACGTGCTGGAGTCGCTCAACCCGGGGCAGCAGGTGGTGAAGATCGTCTCCGAGGAGCTGACCCAGCTGATGGGTGGCGCCGGTCGCGACCTGGCGCTGGCCAAGCCGGGCCCCACCGTGATCCTGATGGCCGGGCTGCAGGGATCGGGCAAGACCACCGCTTGCGGCAAGCTGGCGCGCCATCTGCGCGAGGAGCACGGCATGGACGTGGCCGTGGCGGCGTGCGACGTCTACCGGCCCGCGGCCGTGGACCAGCTGATCAAGGTGGGCGCCCAGGCCGGTGCCCACGTCTACGAGCAGGGCACGGGGCGCGACCCGGTCGACATCGCCGAGTGGGCGCTCGACCGGGCCAAGCACGACCGCCGCGACGCCCTGATCGTCGATACCAGCGGCCGCCTCCACGTGGACGAGGAGCTGATGGAGGAGCTCGCCGAGATCAAGAAGCGCACCAGGCCGCACGACGTGCTGCTCGTGGTGGACGCGATGACCGGCCAGGACGCCGTCAACGTGGCGGAGCAGTTCGCGGAGGTGGCGAACTTCGACGGCGTGATCCTCTCGAAGCTCGACGGCGACGCCCGCGGGGGCGCCGCGCTGTCGGTCAAGGCGGTGACCGGCAAGCCGATCCTGTACGCGTCGACCGGGGAGAAGCTGGGCGACTTCGAGCGCTTCCACCCGGACCGCATGGCCCAGCGCATCCTCGGCATGGGCGACGTGATGACGCTCGTGGAGAAGGCCGAGCGCCAGATGGACGAGCGCCAGGCGCAGGACCTCGAGCGCAAGATCCGCAAGGAGCAGTTCACGCTGGACGACTTCCTGGAGCAGATGAAGCAGGTGCGCCGGATGGGGCCGATCGGCAACCTGCTGCGCATGATGCCGGGAGTCGGGCAGCAGCTCGGCAACCTGAACGTCGACGAGAAGGAGCTCGACCGCCTCGAGGCGATCATCCTGTCGATGACGCCGGCCGAACGGGCGAACCCGAAGATCATCGACGGCTCGCGGCGCAGGCGCATCGCGCGCGGCTCGGGGACGAACGTGCAGGCCGTCTCCCAGCTGGTCAAGCAGTTCGCCCAGATGAAGAAGCTGATGAAGCAGGTGGCCGGCGGCAAGATGCCGTCGCTGCAGCAGTTGACCGGCGGTCGCTGACCTTGCGCGACGCCGCCCGCTAACCTCTCCGGCTCTATGGCAGTCCGAGTCCGGCTCACGCGAGTGGGCAGCAACAAGAACCCGATCTGGCGCGTGGTCGTCGCAGACCAGCGAGCGCCACGCGATGGCCGCTTCATCGAGACGATCGGGCACTACAACCCGCAGACGGACCCGTCGACGATTCGTATCGACGAGGAGCGCCTGCAGCACTGGCTCGGGCGCGGCGCCCAGCCCACCGGCACCGTCAAGCAGCTGGTCAAGGCGTACGCCAAGAGCGGCGGCGCTGCCGCCGACGCGAGCGTCGCGGAGCCCGCCGAGGCGCCGCCCCAGGTGCACGCCGGCGAGGGTGCGCCGGAGTCCCCCGCTCCGGGCGAGCCGGCTCCTGGCGCCGGGGAGC
>JACCSF010000315.1 GCA_013813135.1 Thermoleophilaceae bacterium
CTGGGCCTGCGACAAGCGGCTGCGCGCCCACGTCGGCGTGCTCAGCGACTCCACCCGCAAGTGGCACCCATGGGCGGGCGACGTCTACCGCCGCGCGCTCGCGCGCGGCCAGGACCACCCGCACGCCCGCAGAACACTCGGACGCGCCTGGATGCTCGAACTCTGGCGCTGCTGGCAAGACGGAAAGCCCCACGACCCCACCCGCCACGTCAACCTCCAACGACTCCAAACCACCAACGGTTGACACAGGACGTCTCACGCCGAGACCTTGGCCGTGCGCCAGGCCCAGGCGTCCGGGCGGGCACGGGCAAAGGCGTAGGAGGCGGCGGAGGCGGACGCCACCGCGACCAGGGCGCCGAGCGCGGCGTCCATCCAGAAGTGGTTGGCGGTCGCCATCACCACGAAGGTAACGAGGGCTGGGTAGATCGCCCAGAACGCCCTGAGGATGCGGTTGCGCACCAGGAACAGCGCGGGCACCGCGATCATCAGGGCGAACGCGACATGCATGCTCGGCACCGCGGCGAACGGGTTGTAGAGAGCGCTGGCGCTGTTCTCGGCGCCCTCGCCCACGAACGCGGCGACGGTATCGGTGAAGCCCCACTCGGGCAGGAAGCGTGGCGGCGCCGTGGGGTACACCAGGTAGCCGGCGAGCGCGAGCCCCATGCCCACCATGAACATGTTGCGCACGTAGTAGAACGCGTAGTTGCGCGCGATGTAGAGCCAGACCAGGAACGTGGTGGTCACGACGAAGTGCGAGTTCACGTACATCCAGTTGGCCCAGGTGAGCAGCCAGTCCTCCCCGCGCGCCCACGCCTGCAGGCCCGGCTCGAAGAACAGCCCAACCGAGCGCTCGAAGTCCACCAGCGTGCGCGCGTTCTCGAACGCCAGGCCGGCCTGGCCGTCCACGAAGCCGCGCACGATGCGGTACAGGTAGTAGGCACCGGCGAACAGGGCGAGCTGGCGAATGGCGTCCAGCCAGCCGTTCGGGAGCCAGCGGCCGCTGAGCCGCCAGACCCGCGCAAAGTGGCGATACAGCGGGTGGGAGCGGGGCACGGCAGGCAAGCCTAGCGGTCCCGAGGGGCGCTTCGCCGTGGGTGTAGCCACACCCGGCGTGCAACTAATCGGCCGGGCCGGGTAGGTTCCCCTAAGTGATCACGCAAGCGCCGGCAGGGGCGAACGATGAAGGGCGGGCGGACCCGGGGGAGGTCCAGCCGGTTCTCCACGAGACCGCGGACCGTATCGCCACGGGGACCATCACCGCGCTCCCCTTCATCGCTTTGGGGATCGTCTGCTGGCAGCTCTGGTCGGATCTGCTGCGCTGGAGCGACGTCGCCGTCTTCCTGATCATGTACGTGCTGACGGGGCTCGGCGTGACCGTCGGGTTCCATCGCCACTTGACGCACCGCAGCTTCAAGACGAGCCGCCCGCTGCGTGGCCTGCTCGCCATCCTCGGCTCGGTGGCGATCGAAGGGCCCGTGATCTCATGGGTCGCCGACCACCGCAAGCACCACACCTACTCCGACCAGGAGGGCGACCCCCACAGCCCGCACGTCGGACACGGCGGCGGCTTCCGCGGCGCGCTCAAGGGACTTGCTCACGCCCACGTCGGCTGGCTCTTCATCCACACCCATCGCGGCGCGAGGGACCGCTACGCGCGCGACCTGATCGACGACCCGGTCGTCTCGTTCGTCGACCGGACCTTCCTCGTCTGGGCGCTCGGAGGGTTCGCGGTCGCGTTCGGGCTCGGCTACGCGATCGGCGGCACCCTCGATGCCGCCCTCACCGGCCTCCTATGGGGAGCCGGCGTGCGGATGCTCGTGGTGCACCACGTCACCTACAGCATCAATTCGCTGTGCCACTTCTTCGGGCGCCAGCGCTTCCCGACCGGCGACGAGTCGCGCAACCTGTTCTGGCTGGCCCTGCCGACGTTCGGCGAGAGCTGGCACAACAACCACCACGCCTTCCCCACCTCGGCGGAGCACGGGATGCGCCGCTGGGAGATCGACCCCTCGGCGCTGGTGATCAGAGGACTGGAGCGGCTCGGGCTGGTGTGGGACGTAGTGCGGATCGAGCCGGAGCGTCAGGCGCGGAAAGCAGAAGCCCCGGCCTAGGCCGGGGCTCCAACGCGAAGCCAATCTTCGCGGGGGTCGGGGGCGCGAGCCCCC
>JACCSF010000329.1 GCA_013813135.1 Thermoleophilaceae bacterium
TCGCGGCGCTGGGCCTGCTCGGGCGCCGCCTGGCCGGCGACCGCGCCGGGCTGCTGGCGGCCGCTGTGGCCGCCCTCTACCCGACCCTGATCGCCGCCGACGGCGCGATGATGACCGAGTCGCTCTACGGCGTGTTCGCCGCCGTTGCGATGCTTGCGGCCTACCGGCTGCTCGACGCCCCGAGCCTGGGGCGGGCGCTGGTCCTCGGCCTGGTGCTCGGCGTAGGCGCCCACGCCCGCGCCGAAGCGCTGCTGATGCTCCCGCTGCTGCTGGTGGGGGTGCTGCGCCGGCCTGGCGGCCTGAAGGCGGCCGCCGCCGTCTGCGCGGCGTTTGCGGTGGTGCTGGTGCCCTGGACCGTGCGCAACTGGTCGGCGTTCGACCGGCCGGTGCTGATCGCCACCGAGGGCGGTGAGACGCTCGCGGGCGCCAATTGCGACGTCACCTACTACGGCGAGCGGATCGGCACCTGGCAGGTGTCGTGCGCCGCGTTCTCAGGGCGCGGCAACGAGGCCGCCGAGCTGAACGAGGCCGGCCGCAAGGGCATCCGCTTCGCGCGCGAGCACGTCGGGCGGCTGCCGCTGGTGGCCGGAGCCCGGCTCGCCCGCACCTGGGGCCTGTGGCGCCCGTTCGCGGTGCCAGAGGGGCGGCGGGCCTGGGTGCAGCAGATCGGCACCGCGCTCTACTTCGTGCTGATCCCGCTCGCCGTCTACGGCTTCATCCTGCTGCGGCGCAGTCGGGTGCCGGTCTGGATCCTGATGGCGCCGTTCATCACGGTCACGGTTACCGCGCTGCTGGCCTACGGCTCGATCCGCTTCCGCCACTCGGCGGAGCTGTCGCTGGTGGTGCTGGCGGCGGTGGCGCTCGATCGGCTGCTGCCTTCCGCGTGGGCGGAGGCCGCATGACCTGGCTGCGCCGCCACCCCGCCGCCGCCGCGGCGCTGGTCTACGCCGTGCTGTCCGTGCTCCTCTACGCCCCCGCCCTGCGGCCGGGGCACACGCTGTCGGCGGCCGACTACCTCTGGACGGCCGCGCCGTGGGCCGCCGAGCGGCCGAGCGACGTGCGCGTGTTCGGGTCGAACTACGAGCTGGTGGACTCGGCCGTCCAGTTCCAGCCGTGGTTGGAGTACACCCGCGACCGCCTGCCCGACATCCCGCTCTGGAACCCCCAGATCGGCTCCGGGCGCCCCTTCCTCGCGAACGCCCAGTCGGCGATCCTGTCGCCCTTCAGCCTGCCCGCCTACGTGCTGCCGTTCTGGTGGTCGCTCGGCGTGATCGGAGTGCTCAAGGCGTTCGTCGCCGCCTTCGGGACGTATCTGCTCGGGCGCGCGCTCGGCATGCGCTTCGGCGGCGCGCTGCTCGCCGGGCTCGTCTACGCCTTCTGCCTCTACCTGCTTGTGTGGGAATCGTGGCCGCAGACCAATGTCTGGTCGCTGGCGCCGTGGCTGTGGCTGCTCACCGAGCGGGTGATCCACCGCCCGCGGGCGCTCCCTGTGGCGGGCCTGGCGCTCGTGGTGGCCGTGCAGTTCTTCGGCGGCCACCCGGAGTCCAACTTCCACCTGATCGCCGCGGCGGTCATCTTCTTCGCCTTGCGGTTGGTCGTGCTCCGGCGCGAGGGCGCGCTGCCGGGAGTGCGGCGTCCGATCCTGGGTTTCGCGGCGGGCCTGGCCTGGGGGGCGGCGCTCGCCGCGGTGACCCTGGTGCCGTTCCTGGAGCTGCTGCTGCGGTCGAGCGACGTGGAGGTCCGCCAGGGCTTCTCCGAGATTGCGCTGTCCAAGAAGTACCTGCTCGGTTTCGCGCTCTACGACTACTGGGGCCGCGCGACGCATACCGCCGTGGACGCGTTCGCCCAGGAGCGCGCGCTGTACGCCGGCGCGTTCCCGCTCGTGCTGGTAGCGGCCGCGCTGATCGTGCGGCCGACGCTCCAGCGGGTCTGCTTCGCGCTGTTCTGCGGCTTTCTGCTGGCGGTGGTCCTCGGCGTTCCGCCGGTCCCCGAGCTCGCCCGGCACCTCCCGATCGTCAAGACCGGCAACCACCTGCGCGTGGTGTTCATCCTGATGCTGTGCCTCGCGCTGCTCGCGGGATGGGGACTGGACGAGCTCAGCGAGCGAGACCCGCCGCGGCGGAACATCGTCCTCGCCGTGGCGCTCGGACTGCTCGTCCTGCCAGTCCTCGTCCTGGCCGCGCGCGGCGACCTGTCCGCCGGGGTGCTGGGCCAGGCGCTGAAGACGGCGTCGGGGCAGTCCTGGCCCGCGCCGCCTCCCGACGCCGAGGGCCTGGAGGCGATCAGGATGGCGGCACTTCTCGCGTGGCTGGCATTCATGGGCGGGGCCGTGCTGCTGCTGGTCGGGCGACTGCGACTGCGCCGGCGCCTCGGCGCTACGGCGTTCGTCGTGCTCGCCTGCGCGCTCGTCACCGCTGACCTGTTCAAGGCCGGGATGGGCGCCACGCCCGCCATCGAGACGGCCGCTGCCAGGCAGCCGTCGACGCCCGGGGTCGCGCAGCTGCGCTCGCGCGGGCGCAACCGCTTCGTCGGGCTGGAGCGACCGCTCGGGCCGTCCCCGCTGGTGCCGAACATGGCCATGCGCTGGCGCCTCTACGACGCGCGCAGCTACGACTTGCCGGTGGAGCGCCGTTACGACCGGCTGTGGCGCCGCGCCGTCCGCGAGGGCGGACCGACCGACACACCGACCACGAGCGCGAAGCTCACTGCCCGCTCCCTGCCGGCTCTCCGCCTCCTGAGCGTGACCGATGTCGTCCAGGATCCCGCCGAGCCACCGATCGAGAAGCCGGCGCTCGCGGTCGCCTACGACGAGCGCGACTTGCGCGTGTACTCGCTGCCGCGCGCGCTGCCGCGGGCGGGCGTGGTCGCCTCCCAGCGCGTGGCGCCCACCGAGGCTGAGCAGCTGGACGCGGTGCTCGAGCCCTCGTTCGATGGTCGCCGGACGGTGGTCACGGGCACACCGCTCCCCGGGCTCGACGAGGCACCGCTACCCGGCTCCGCGGGCAGCGCGCGCATCACGACCTACGAGCCCGAGCGGGTCGTGGTCGACGCAACCGCCCGCCGGTCGGCGGAGCTCGTGCTGACCGACCTCCACTTCCCCGGGTGGAAGGTCACGCTCGACGGGGAGCCGGCCGACCTCCACCGCGTCGACTACCTGCTGCGTGGCACGAGTCTGCCGCCCGGGCGCCACCGGGTGGAGTTCCGCTACGAACCGTCGTCCTTCCGTGTCGGCTGGATCGTCAGCCTGCTCGCGCTGGCCGGCCTGATCGCGGCGACCGCGGCCGGCCTGCGGCGCAGGCGCGCGTAGCCGTCCGTATCCTGCGCGCCCGTGCTCTCAGTGCTCATGCCCGTGTACAACGAGGTCGCCACCGTCAAGCAGGCGATCGACGAGGTCCTCGCCGCCGACATCGGCATGGAGATCGAGTTGATCGTCGTGGACGACGGCTCGACCGACGGCACCCTCGAGATCCTGGACCGCACCGACTGGCCCGCCAGGGTCCGCGTGATCAAGCACGACCGCAACCAGGGCAAGGGCGCCGCCGTCCGCACGGCGCTCCAGGCCGCGCGCGGCGAGTTTGCCGCGATCTTCGACGCCGACCTCGAGTACGACCCCGCCGACCTCGCCAACCTGCTCCCGCCGCTCCTCAAGGGGGACACCAATGCCGTGTTCGGTGTGCGTGTCTTCGACGGCTACACCAGCCACTCGTTCCTCTTCGTCCTGGGCAACAGGGGGGTCACGCTGGTGGCGAACGTGCTGTTCAACGTCTACCTGCGCGACCTGATGACCTGCCACAAGGCGATCCGCACCGACGTCTTTAGAAGCCTCCCGCTGCACGCCTCAGGCTTTGCGATCGAGCCGGAGATCGCGGCCCGCCTGCTGCAACGGGGGGAGCGCATCTTCGAGGTGCCGGTGCACTACAAGGCGCGCGGCAGCGACGAGGGCAAGAAGCTGACCGCTACGGACGGCCTGCGCGTCGTGGCGACCCTGGTGCGTTGCCGGCTCACGCGAAGCTGAGCGGCTGACCCTGTGAGCCCGAAAGGCGGCGAGCAGGTAGTGCGCATCGGCTTCGGCACCCCGCCCCCGCCGGGGAGCCGGAGGCCCCGGGTCCGGAGTCGCCGCAATGCCGATGGACAACCACCGTCTCGGTGATGCGATGAACTGGGGCGCCGCGGCCAGACGCCGGGGGGCCGAGCTATGGCTCCTGCTGGCCGTCGGCCTGGCGGCGGCCCTGCCGATCGTCCTCGCGGCGGGCTATGCGATCGTGCACGACTGGACGCCGTTGGGCGACGACGCCTACATCGCCACCCGGGGGTTCGACGTGTTCACCGACCGCGCTCCGCTCGTCGGCCAGCGCTCCTCGGGCGCGTCCGGGGTTCTCGACGAAACGGCGTACAACCTCGGGCCGCTGCTCTTCTGGGTGATGGCGCTGCCCGCGCGGCTCCCGGACGGCGTCTTCATGGCGCTCCTGGCGGGCGCGATCAACATCGCCTCGGTGGTCGGCGCGGTGGCTCTGGCACGCAGGCGCGGAGGGCTGCCTCTCATGTTCGCGACCGCCATCGTCATCGCCTTGATGCTGGCTTCGCTTCCGGCCGAGGCCTACAGCGACGTCTGGAACCCGTCGATCCCGCTGATGCCGCTCCTGCTGCTCGTTTTCCTGGCCTGGTCGATTGCCTGCGGCGACTACCGGCTTCTGCCCGTGGCCGTGCTGGTGGCGAGCTTCGAGGCCCAGGCTCACCTGACCTTCGTGGCACCGGCCCTCGGCTTGATGGTCGGCGCGCTCGCCTGCGCCGCGCTCTTTCGGGTCAAGGGCCAGGGGCTGTCGCGGCGCCTGGCGATCGTCACCGCGCTGGTGGCGCTGGCCTGCTGGAGCGCGCCTCTGATCGACCAGGCCGTCAACCGGCCGGGCAACTTCGTCCTGCTGGTCAGGTCCGCCTCGGCCGACGAGCCGACGCTCGGCGCCGATGCCGGCTGGCGGGCGCTGGTCCACGCGTTTGGAGTCCGTCCGTGGTGGCTCAAGAACAGCCCGTACCCACTCGAGCGGCTCGGCGATCTGAGCGTCGGTCCGACGAAGCGCGCTGCCGCGTCCGCCGTGCTCCTGCTGGCGGCGCTGGTCGTCGTGCTGTTCCTGGGCTGGCGGCGCCGGCGGGTGGATGTCTTCGCCGCCGCCGCCCTGGCATTGGCGCTCTGCGCCGCCGTGGCCGTCGCCGCCGCCTCGACGCCCCAGAACGCCGCCGCGACCGTGTCGTACACGTTGCGCTGGGCCTCGCCGGCGGGAGCCTGTGTCTGGCTGTTGCTCGGCTGGTCGATCCTGACCTTGGCGCCCGCGCCCAGCCGACTGCTGCGGGCGCCGCGCCCGCGTTTCGCCGTCGCCGGGGGGCTCGCCGCGACGGTGCTCGTCGGCGCCGCGATCGCGATCAGGGAGAATCCGCCCCGCAGCGAGCCCTACGAGCCGATGCGCGCCATCATCGACCGGCTGGACGCGGAGCTGCCGTCGGGCGGCACGACGTGGGTCGAATCGGTCGGGACGAACGAGACCTTCGGCATGGACTCCGGCTTCCTCGTCGGGATCGTCTACTGGCTGCGACGGACGGGCAGGAACGTGGTCACGGCGCCCGCGGTGGCGGACAGGCTGAGCGACGCCTACGGGCGCGGGCCCTACGACCGCGTACTGCGCCTGACGGTAAACGTGCCGCCCGATCCGGATGCGCGCCTGGTCGCCCAGGTCAGGGCCACCGATCCGCTCATGCAGGATGCGGTGCCGAAGCGGATCGTCAGCGTGACGCTCAGACCCGAGCGCGGCGTGGCCGCCGCGCCCTAGGCCCGACCCGTCCCGGCGCCAGGTTCAGCTCCGAGCCGCGCCGCCTCAGGTTGTCGAACGCGACCACCTCCCAGTCCCGGTGACGGCCGGCCAGCTCGACCGCCAGGTTGGCGCCAACGAAGCCGGCACCCCCGGTGACCAGGACGCCGCGCGCCGCGCTCTCGGTCTGCGCCATCACCGCGCGGCGACGCTAACCGGCCGCTGCTCGCGCTCCGTCGCGGGCATCCAGTCGGCTGGAGCGGCGC
>JACCSF010000350.1 GCA_013813135.1 Thermoleophilaceae bacterium
GGCCGCGCCCGCGGGCTCCTCGCGCAGGCCGCGGGCCGTCGCCATCGCGACCCCCAGGCCCAGCATGGCGGGCCCGGCGAGGCCTGGGAACTCCCAGAACCAGTCGAGCGAGCCGTGCACGAGCCAGTACGCGAACATCAGCACGCCGGTGCCGGCCGCCACCCCGGCGAGATCGGCTCGCCGCAGCGCGGGCATGGAGGCAGCCAGAGCCGCTCCGAAGGCCCCGAACAGGAGCACCGTCCCGATCAGGCCGGTCTCCGCCAGTGCGACGAGCTCCGTGCTGTGCGGGAAACGCGGCGTCTGGGGGCTCTCACCCTGCCGCTGGTAGGCGCGGCCGAAGTTGTCGGCGCCCGCCCCCACCAGCGGCGCCTTCTCGAACTCGCGCCACGCGATGCGCCAGTAGTCGTAGCGGTAGGTGGAGGCACTCGCGCTGAAACGGCTGGACACCTGCTGCGGGCCCGCGCCGCCCTGCTTGAACTCGTCCCAGTGATCGCTGACCACCGCGATCGGGCTGCGCTCGACGGCCCAGTAGCCCACAAACCCGGCGAACGCGATCAGCACGACAGCCGCCACCACGCCGCCGCTGATCCGGCGGGCGGTGCCGGCCGGCAGCTCGACACGGCGGTCGAGCAGCACCGCGGTCGTGCCCAGGACCACCAGCGCCGCGCTGGCCAGCAGCAGCATCCGCAGGGCGGTTTCGTAGGTGTCCCCGGTCGGCTGGAGCGGCTGCCAGTCGCGATACACCTCGAGCAACGGGTCGAGCGCGATCAGCAGCCCGGCGCCGACAGCGGCCAGTGACACGATCGTGCGTCCGCGCCCGGGCACGACGACGATCGCGATCACCGCGACCACCGGCAGGGCGATCAGCCAGCCCCGGCTCTGCCCGAGCAGGGCCGCGCCGGCAAGCAGGCAGGCCGCGCCGAGGAACAGGCCGCGCAGCGGCGCGGGCACTCCACGCCGACCCGCCAGGATCGCGCACGGGAAAAGCCCGAGCATCCAGAGCGCGACGTTGGCGTTGGTGTAGCCGACGGGCTCCGCCAGGCGGGCCTCGTAGAAGTACTCGACCGCCCGGTCAGCCCCCGGCACCTTCAGCAGCTCGACCAGTGCGATTGCCGCGACGCCCAGCCCGTATGCCCCGAGCACCCAGGCCGCCGTGTTGCCGCGCAGCGGCCAGAGGGTGCAGAGCGCCAGGATCACGGCGTACAGCAGGGTGCGGTTCCCGGCGTCCCAAGCGAGCTCCTCCTGGCCGGCCCACAGCACCGACAGCAGCGACCACAGGCCGTAGCCCGCGAGCAGCAGCAGCGCCACGAGCGCTGCCCGCGAGGGCTGCGGACGCGGCAGCGCCTGCAGGCATACGAACAGCACGGCAAGGAGCAGGAGCAGCGTGGGCATCCACGTGGTGCCCCGGAAGCCGCCCTCGTCTCCGGCCAGCCAGAGCAGCGCGACGCAGGCGATCGCGCACGGCACCAGCCCTGGGCTGCGCTCCACGATCGTCGCGGCACGCGCCCGGCCCGTGCCCAGGGTGGCGGTGGTCATCTCAGCCGCCGGCTGCGGCGCCCGTGCGGGTGAGGCTGTGTACGCCGTCGGCGAGCGCAGAGACCACGCGGTCCTGATCGTCCTCGGCGAGCGTTGGGAAGAGCGGGAGAGTCAGCTCCGCGTGCGCGACGAGCTCGCTGCGAGGCAGCTCGCGGGCCGGGCCGGCGTAGGCGCTCAGCTCGTGCAGCGCGGGATAGAGCACGCTGGTCTGCACGCGGCGTTCCTCGAGCATGAAGGCTCGCAGCGGGTCGCGCAGGTCGTGATCGTCCACGATCACCGGCATCACGTAGCAGGACGAGACGTCCACTTCGGCGTCCTCGTAGGGCAGGCTCACGCCCGGCAGGTCGGCGAGCAGCTCGCGATAGCGGTGCACCAGCTTGCGGCGGGCCGCGATGTCGTCCTCTAGGTCCGCCATGCGCGCGGTCAACAGCGCGGCGCGCGG
This sequence comes from Thermoleophilaceae bacterium, assembly GCA_013813135.1. Lineage (GTDB taxonomy): Bacteria > Actinomycetota > Thermoleophilia > Solirubrobacterales > Thermoleophilaceae > JACVRW01. Next base: position 1,979 of record JACCSF010000350.1, read on the forward strand.
CTCGTCCATCCGGTAGTTGTAGCCCACGCCCACGACGTCGTATCCGGGCGCGTGGCCGCGGTGGCGGTCCCACGTTCCGGTCGTCATCGCGTGCGAGCGCAGGCTGCGCGCCCGGGTTGCGACGTCCTCGTCGTCGGTGGCCAGCAGGCCGCCCTCGCCGCAGGACAGGACCTTGTTGGAGAAGAAGGAGAAGCAGCCGGACAGCCCGTGGGTGCCGAGCTTGCGCGAGTCGCCGAGCGGCGTGGCGCTGGGGCTGTGGGCGGCGTCCTCGATCAGCGCGACGCCGGCGCTCTCGCAGACCTCACGCAGGGCGGCCAGGTCGGCGGCGTAGCCGCCGTAGTGGACCGCGCAGACCGCCTTGGTGCGGGGTGTGATGCGCGCCTGCACGTCCTCCGGGTCGATCCCCAGGTCGTGTGTGCCCTTCACCTCGGCGAAGACCGGCTCGGCGCCGCAATAGCGGGCCGCGGCGGCGGTGGCCACGAAGGTGATCGCGGGCACGATCACCTCGTCGCCCGGGCCGACGCCGGCCGCCAGGTAGGCGAGGTGCAGCGCCGCCGTGCAGCTTGCGAGCGCGATCGCGTGGCGGCTGCCGAGGTGCTCGGCGAAGACCTGCTCGAACTCCTGGGTGCGCGGGCCCATCGTCAGCCAGCCCGACCGCAGCGTGTCCGCAACGGCATCGAGGTGGGGCTGCTGAAGCTGGACGTCGAACAGCGGGATCAGCGGGGCGTCGCTCATCAGCCGATGTTGGAGTAGCGGGGTGAGAACGGGTCGCCGAAGCGCTCCTGTTCGAGGGCGCCGACGAGCTCCTCGATGCCGGTGGGCACCCGCTGCAGGGGCTCGAAGCCGAGCTCGTTGCGAATGCGCTCGAAGGAGACCTTGTAGTCGCGCGGGTCCTCGCTGCGGCTCACATACTCGACCTCGCCGCGTCCGAGCTGCCCGGTGATGATCCCGACCAGGTCGAGCTTGCGGTAGTTCTCGTCCGAGTGACCGGCGTTGAACACGCGCCCGGCGACCTGCTCGAGCGGCGAGGCCAGCACCAGGGCCACGGCGCGGGCGGCGTCGCGGACGTGGACGTAGGGGCGCCAGAAGGTCTCGCCGAAGACGTCGAGCTTGCGCTCGGCCCAGAGGTCGCGCGTGAACTCGTTGACCGTGAGGTCGAAGCGCATGCGGTGGCCCACGCCGTAGACGGTCGCGAAGCGCAGGCAGGTGGCGGCGAGCCCGTTCTGGTCGCCCTCGAGCAGGGAGCGCTCCATCGCCACCTTCTGCTCGGCGTAGAGCGACACGGGGCGCAGCTCGCCGGTCTCGTCGATCGGCACGGTCGGATCGGCCATGCGGCCGTAGTTGGAGCAGGTCGACGCGAACAGGAAGCGCTCCACGCCGCCCGCGCGGGCGTCCGCGACCAGCGCGGCCGTGCCCTCCACGTTCACCGAGTTGGACAGCTCCGGATCGCGCCCGCACGCCGGGTCGCCGACGATCGCGGCCAGATGGACCACGGCGTCGACGCCCTCGAGAGCGCGCTTGCGCGCCTCGGGGTCGCGCACGTCGCCGCGTTGGAGCTCCACGCCGAGGGAGTCGAGGCGCGCAGCCACGTCCTCCTGGCCGTGCAGCAGCACGTCGAGCGCGCGCACGTCATGGCCCGCCTCGAGCAACTCGTCAACCAGCTCGGCGCCGACGTAGCCGGCGCCTCCTGTAACTAGAACCTTCACTGGGTAGGGCTTCCTGTCTGTGGTTCGCGTTCCGGCAGGAACATTGGTCGCAACTGCTCGAATTCGATCAGTGCCTTCTCGTAGTCCTCGTGTCGCCCGATGTCGAGCCAGTAGCCGTCGTAGAGGTAGGAGCCGACCTGACGCCCCTCGGCCAGCAGCCTGAGCACGAGGTCGGGCAGGTCGAGGTAGGTGCCCCGCTCGATGTAGTCCAGCGCGGCCGGCTCGAGGACATAGACGCCCATGCTGACCACGTACGGGATCTCGGGCTTCTCCTCGAACCCGGACACGTTGAGCATGTTGCCGTCCTGGTTCGAGAAGTGGAGGACGCCGTACTCGGTCCGCACCACGCGGCGGTGCGACGCGATCGTCAGCACGTTGCCGGTGTCGCGGTGGACGTCGACCAGGTGGCCGTAGTCGAGCGCGGTCAGCACGTCGCCGTTCATCACGAGGAACGTGTCGTCCAGATCCTCGATCTCGGCCAGCGGGCCGACCGTGCCGAGCGGCTCGGTCTCCTCGCTGTAGCCGATGTGCACGCCGTGGCGTGACCCGTCGCCCATCACGGCCCGGACGAGGTGGGCGAGGTAGCCGACGGCGAGCGTGATGTCGCCGAAGCCGCAGTCGCGCAGCTGGTGCACGACCACGTCCAAGATGGCGCGCTCGCCCACCGGCAGCAGCGGCTTGGGAAGCACGGTGGTGTAGGGGCCCAGTCGGGATCCCTTGCCGCCCGCCAAGATCACGGCTCGACGTGTCACTGCAGTGTCTGTCGGCACTAGGGGCAAAAGGTTGAGTCCGCCGCCTATGCTTGCAGCCGGATGCGGATCGTGTGGAAGGTCGTGTACTGGTTGGCGGTTCTAGCCATCTCGGTGGTGCTCCTCGTCGTGCTCGTGATGTGGTTTGAGTCGCAGGACGCCTCCAAGGTGGAGGACTCCGCCGTCCCGCTTCAGCTCGCCTAGGCCTTCCGCACCGTGGCCGGGCGGCGCTGTGTGAGCCGCGCGAAGGCCACGATCCGCTGGGCTGCAGAGTAGAGCGGGTGGCAAGCGGTAAGTATCAGCTGGTCGTGGTCCACCCGCTTGGTTACCCAGAGCGCGCTGTCGTCGACGATCCGCGTGCGATCGACCCGGTACACGAAGGTCCCGTAGGGCAGCTCGACCACGATCCGGTCGTTCTTCTTCAGCTTGTCGATATTGCGGAAAGGCGCGCCGTAGGTGGTCCGGTGGCCGGCGATGGCGACGGTGCCGCGCTGGCCCGGCAGCGGCGTATCGGGGTAGTGGCCGGGGCCCTTGCGCAAGTTCTCCGCGTCGGTGCCCTCGACCACGTACTCGGACACGCCGATCGTTGGAAGGCGCAGCTTCCCGAGAGCGTCCCCGCGCAACGGCTCCTTGCGCACGACACGCGCCGGAGGGTCGATCAGGGCCTTTTCGAGTTTGACCTGCTGGCGCTCCGAGAAGTAGGCGGAGACCGGTTCCTGCCAGGCCAGCGTGATCACGGCGTCGGAGATCAGCAGGAACCCGCTGACCATCATCACTGACGCGACGAAGCGCAGCACGACACGGATTGGGTGCGCCCGAAGTCGCGTCATGGTGCGCCCCAGTCTAGGCGGACCGGGTTACGCTTACCTCCTTCAGCGATAAGGAGAAGACGCATCCACAATGAGCCAAGCCACGACCGCCGCGACCACCAACACCACCCTGCTGGACTGGGTGGACCGCGTCGCCGAGCTGACCCAGGCCGCCGACGTCCACTGGTGTGACGGGTCCGACGGGGAGTACGACCAGCTGTGCCAGAAGCTGATCGAGACCGGCACATTCGAGCGGCTCTCGGAGAGCGAGCGGCCGAATTCCTACCTCGCCCGGTCTGACCCCGGGGACGTGGCCAGGGTCGAGGACCGCACCTTCATCTGCACCCCCCGCGAGGAGGATGCCGGACCCACCAACAACTGGCGCGACCCGGAGGAGATGCGCGAGGAGCTGACCCGCCTGTTCTCCGGATCGATGCGCGGGCGCACCATGTACGTGGTGCCCTTCTCGATGGGCCCGCTTGGCTCTCCGATCGCCCACGTCGGCGTCCAACTGACTGACTCGCCCTACGTCGTGGTCTCGATGCGGATCATGACCAGGATGGGGCAGCCGGCGCTCGACGCGCTCGGTGACGACGACTTCGTGCCGTGCCTGCACTCCGTCGGCATGCCGCTCGAGGACGGCGCCGCGGACGTGGCCTGGCCGTGCGCCGCCGACGAGAAGTACATCGTGCACTTCCCGGAGACCCGCGAGATCTGGTCGTACGGCTCCGGCTACGGCGGCAACGCGCTACTCGGCAAGAAGTGCTTCGCGCTGCGGATCGCGTCGGCCATGGCCCGCGACGAGGGCTGGATGGCCGAGCACATGCTGATCCTGAAGGTCACCTCGCCCGAGGGCGAGGCGAAGCACATCGCCGGCGCTTTCCCGTCGGCCTGCGGCAAGACCAACCTGGCGATGCTGATCCCGACCCTGCCCGGCTGGAAGGTCGAGACGATCGGCGACGACATCGCCTGGATGAAGTTCGGCGACGACGGGCGGCTGTACGCGATCAACCCCGAGGCCGGCTTCTTCGGCGTGGCGCCGGGCACCGGCGAGAAGACCAACCCGAATGCGATGGCCACGGTGGCCGCCAACTCGATCTTCACCAATACCGCCCTGACCGACGAGGGCGACATCTGGTGGGAGGGGATGACCGACGAGCCGCCGGCGCACGCGGTCGACTGGCGCGGCCAGGACTGGACGCCGGAGTCCGACTCGCCCGCGGCGCACCCGAACGCCCGCTTCTCGACGCCCGCGGCGCAGTGCCCGTCGATCGCCCCGGAGTGGGAGGACCCGGCCGGCGTGCCGATCGACGCGATCCTGTTCGGCGGCCGGCGCGCCTCGGTGGTGCCGCTCGTACACGAGGCGCTCGACTGGGAGCACGGCGTGTTCCTCGGCTCGATCATGGGCTCGGAGACCACTGCGGCCCAGGCCGGCGAGGTGGGCGCGCTGCGCTTTGACCCGATGGCCATGCTGCCGTTCTGCGGCTATCACATGGGCGACTACTTCGCCCACTGGATGCGGGTCGGCGAGCGCGAGGGCGCCGACCTGCCGAAGATCTTCATGGTCAACTGGTTCCGCAAGGACGACGAGGGGCGCTTCATGTGGCCCGGCTTCGGCGAGAACAGCCGCGTGCTGGCCTGGGTGTTCAGGCGCTGTGACGACCAGGCGGATGCCGTGGAGACGCCGATCGGCCGCCTGCCGGCCGACGGCTCGATCGAGACCGAGGGCCTGGACCTGCCCCAGGGGGACCTGGAGGAGTTGCTCCGGTTCGACCCGGACGCCTGGAAGGCGCAGCTGCCCCAGGTGCGCGAGCACCTGGCCACCTTCGGGGACCGGCTGCCGCAGGAGTTGCGACGTCAGCTGGAGGCGCTGGAGCGCGGAGTCACTTCGTAGGCCCGCGCCCAGTCGGCGTCGTAGCGGACGCGATCAGCTTCTCGATCACGCCGTGGAAGGTCGCGCCGGTGAAGGGGCGAAACATGTAGGCGATCGTGAGGTCGTCAGGCACTTCCCAGGCGAGCGCGTCGCTCGTCACAATTTCGACGTCGTGACAGCGAAGCCGCCGGCGATGGCGCTCGATGTTGGCGCGTGCCTCTGCGGCCAGCTCGGGCGACAGCTCGACCCCGATCACCCGCTTCAAGCCGTAGCGGCGCGCGGCCTGGTAGACGACGCGGCCCTTGCCGGCCCCGATGTCGGCGAACACATCATCCGGCCCCACCTCGCTCGGGCGCAGCAGCGCCCGCAGGCTGAGCCAGCCCGACGGGTGGTAGTCGACGCGCTCCGGGTGAGCCAGCCCCACGGTGGCCAGTTGGACCACCTGCGACGTGTGAGGCCGCTCAACCGTTCCAATGCCATCGCCGCCGTGTGGAGTGATGTGATCTTGAGCATGTCCCGCCGCTAGTAGGTGCGAATATCGATATGACCCTGCAAATTGGACGAATCGACACCCTGGAGGACGTCGGAGCGGACTGGGGCCCGCTTGCCGACGCGTCCGAGAGCATCTTCGCTACGCCGGAGTGGATGACACTTTGGTATCGGCATTTCGGCGACGGGCAAGAGTTGCGCGCCTACACCGTCAGGGACGAAGGGCGGCTCGTCGCCCTGCTGCCGCTGGTGCTCTGGCGCACCAGGCCGCCGCGGGTGCTGCGCTTCGTGGGCCACGGGCCGAGCGACCTGATGGGGCCCATCTGTGCGGCGGCGGACCGGCCGGTCGCGGCGGCGGCGCTCGAGCAGGCCCTCGCCGACGGCGGCTGGGACGTCCTGCTGGCCGAGCGGCTGCCCACCAGCGAGCTGCTGGCGGGAAGCCTGCGTGGACAGGAGCTCCAGCGCGAGGCCAGCCCCGTGCTGCGCATCGAGGGGATGAGCTGGGACGACTACCTCGCCGCCAAGAGCTCCAACTTCCGCCAGCAGGTGCGCCGCCGCGAGCGCAAGCTCGCCAAGGAGCACGACCTGCGCTTTCGGCTCGCCGACGATCCGGATCGGCTCGATGCCGACCTGGAGGTGCTCTTCGCGCTCCACGAGGAACGCTGGACCACGGAGGGGTCGGGGGCGCTGGCGCAGCGGCGCGCGGCTTTCCACCACGAATTCGCGCGGGTTGCGCTGGATCGCGGCTGGCTGCGCCTGTGGCTGCTCGAGCTCGACGGGAAGCCGGCCGCGGCCTGGTACGGGCTCCGCTTCGCGGGCCGCGAGCTGTATTACCAGGCGGGCCGCGACCCGGACCTGGAGCGCGCGGCTGTCGGCTTCGTGCTGCTCGTGCACACCGTGCGCGAGGCGATCAACGACGAAATGCGTGAGTACGACTTCCTGCGCGGCGGCGAGGGCTACAAGGATCGCTTCACCGACGACGACACGGTCGTGGAGACGTGGGCGGCCGGGCGCGGGCCGCTGGGGCGCGCGACAGTCGCCGTAGCGCCCCGGATGCGCTCACTCCTGGTGTCGCGCCTGCGGGGATAGCTGGACTTCCGCCGGCCGCCGGCCGAAGCGGGCCCACCCACCGGCAGGCCCTCCGGGTGGGCCGCCTAGGGCATGGCATTCGGGCGCAACCCGGCCCCGGGAATGCACTCCGGCGTCTCGCCCGCCCCTACGAGTTCCCGGCCGGCGGCGCGTAGCGGTGGTGGAACATCAGCGCGTTGCCGTCCGGGTCGGAGAAGTAGGCCATGTGGCAGACGCCGCTGTCGATCGTGTCGGGGACAAACGTCACCCCTTGTTCCTCGAGCGCGGCCCGAGCGGCCTCGACGTCGTCGACGTGCAGCGCGATCGGGTGCGTGTGCGGCTGAAATTCGAGGCCGAACGCGTCTGACTGCATCACCGCGATGGTCAGCGAGCCGGTCTCGAACTCGCCGGCGGGCATGTCTCCCCAGCGCTTCGAGAAGCGGAGGCCCAGCACAGTGGCATAGAACTCGCTGGCCTTCTCGTAGTCGCGGGTTGGGACGGTGATGAAGTCGACGCCGCTGACGAGGGATGTCTGGTTGGTCATTGTCAATACGCTAATCGCATGAGCATCACGGAGACGAGGACCGTCGCCTCGATCATCGGCGGGCAGGCGCGCGAGGGCGGTACGCGGGTGGAGTCACGCAACCCGGCGAACCTCGACGAGCTGGTCTGCGAGGCGTGGCTGGCCGGCGCGGACGCCTTCGCCGACGCGTGCCGCGCCGCTCGCGCCGCGC
>JACCSF010000353.1 GCA_013813135.1 Thermoleophilaceae bacterium
CGTCCGGGCGCCACCACGGGGCGCCCACTCCGGCCAGAGCCGGAAGCACCCGGGCGCCCGCGCTGTCGTCCACCGCTCGCGCCAGCTCCGCCAGGGCCGCCGGTCGCTCCGCGACGCCGAGCTCGCGGCACATCCATTCGAGCATCGCCCCGGCGGCGAACACGCCGCCGTCCACCGCGTACTCGGTCCTGCCGCCGATGCGCCAGGCCACCGTGGGCAGCAGCCCGCCGGCGGGGTGCGGCACCTCCTCGCCGGTGTGTCCCAGCACGAACACGCCGGTTCCGTAGGTCGCCTTCACGCGGCCGGGCACCACGCAGCCGGCGCCGGCCAGCGCGGCCTGCTGGTCAACGACCTGTCCGCAGAGCCGCAGCTCCACCGGCCAAGACTCGTGGCGCAGCACGCCCAGCTCGCCGACCGTGTCGCGCACCTCGGGCAGCACGTCCAGGGGCACGCCGAACAGCTCGCCAAGGCGCGCGTCGAAGCCGGGGCGGCCGAGGGCGTGCAGCTGGGTGCGCGACGCGGTCGAGGCGTCGGTGGCGAAGCCCGCGCCGAGCCGGTCGCATAGGAAGGAGTCGACCGTGCCCATGCGCAGCGTGCCGGCCTCGCGCGCCCGCTGGACGGGCTCCTCGTGCTCGAGCAGCCAGACCAGCTTGGCGGCGGAGAAGTAGGGGTCGAAGGGCAGGCCGCTCAGCTCGCGGATCTCGTCCTCATGGTCGGCCAGGCGGTCGAGCACCTCTTGCGAGCGCTTGTCCTGCCAGACGACGATCGGCGAGAGCGGCGCGCCGGTCTGCGCGTCCCAGGCCAGCACCGACTCACCCTGGTGGTCCAGCCCGCAGGCCACGACCTCTTGGGGCGCGTCGCGGAGCAGCTCGGCTACGGCCTCGACCACCGCGGCGAGCACCTCCTCGCCGTCCTGCTCGACCCAGCCCGGCCGCGGGTGGCTGTTCGTCTTTTCGCGGCGCGCCTCGCGTACAGGCCGCAGCCGCTCGTCGAAGAGGGCCGCCTTGACCCCGGTCGTGCCCTCGTCGATGCCCAGTAGCAGCAAGCCGCGAATCCCATCGGATAGGGTCGCCAAAGGTCCGGTCGGCGAACCTTACTTGGAGGAAGATGAAGCTCGACGAGTTACGCAACGCAGTGGACAAGGGCGGCGTCGACACCGTGCTGTTGACGATCGCGGACATGGAGGGGCGGCTTCAGGGCAAGCGCCTCACCGCCGGTCATTTCCTCGACGAGGTCGTGGAGCACGACGCCGAAGGCTGCAACTACCTGCTCGCGGTCGACGTGGACATGAACACCGTCGACGGCTACGCGATGTCCAGTTGGGAGCGCGGTTACGGCGACTTCGTTATGAAGCCGGACTTCGACACCCTGCGCCCGGTCCCGTGGCACGAGGGCACCGTGCTGGTGATGGCCGACCTCGCGTGGGAGGACGGCTCGGACGTGGTCGCCTCTCCGCGGCAGATCCTGCGCCGCCAGCTTGCGCGCCTCGCCGAGCGCGGCTGGAGGGCCACCGCCGGCACCGAGCTCGAGTTCATCGTCTTCCAGGACAGCTACGAGGACGCCTGGCGCAAGGGCTACCGCGACCTCGACCCGGCCAACCTCTACAACGTCGACTACTCGATGATGGGGACCGCGCGGGTGGAGCCGCTGATCCGCCGCATCCGCAACTCGATGGCCGGCGCCGGCATGCGTGTGGAGAACTCGAAGGGCGAGTGCAACTTCGGCCAGCACGAGATCAACTTCCACTACGACGAGGCGCTTGCCACGGCGGACGACCACGTCATCTACAAGACCGGTGCGAAGGAGATCGCGGCCCAGGAGGGCATGTCGATCACCTACATGGCCAAGCTCGACGAGCGCGAAGGCAACTCCTGCCACATCCACTGCTCAATCCAGGACGAGGGTGGCGGCAACGTCTTCGCCGACGACCGGCAGACGTTCGACCAGTTCGTGGCCGGCCAGCTCGCCGCCCTGCGCGAGCTGACGCTGCTGTTCGCGCCGAACATCAACTCCTACAAGCGCTTCGTGCCCGGGTCGTTTGCGCCGACCGCCGTGGCGTGGGGCAAGGACAACCGCACGTGCTCGATGCGCGTGGTCGGCCACGGGCAGGGGCTGCGCGTCGAGAACCGCCTCCCGGGTGCCGACGTGAACCCGTACCTCGCGCTGGCCGCGATGATCGCGGCGGGCCTGCACGGCATCGAGAACCAGGTCCCGCTCGAGCCCGCCTTCGAGGGCAACGCCTACGACTCCGACAAGCCGAAGGTGCCGCACACGATGTACGCGGCGCGCGACCTGTTCGCCAAGTCCGACATTGCCCGTGAGGCATTCGGCCAGGACGTGGTGGACCACTACCTCAACCGGGCCCGCATCGAGCTGGAGGCACACGAGGCCGCCGTCACCGACTGGGAGAAGTTCCGCGGCTTCGAGCGTCTGTGAGCCGTCCGGTGATCGGCATCTGCGCGGCGGTCGAGCGCGCCTCGTGGGGTGCCTGGGAGGTGGTGTGCAACCTGTCCCCGCGGTCGTACGCGCTGACGGTGCAGGCGGCAGGGGGCATGGCGCTGCTGCTGCCGCCCGACGACGCCGCGGCCGAGCAGCCCGCTGAGATGCTCGACCACCTGGATGGCCTGATGCTGGCCGGTGGCTCCGATGTCGACCCCGCCAGCTACGGGGCTCGAGCGCACCCCGAGACACGCGGCACCCGGCCGGAGCGCGACCGCTTCGAGCTGGCTCTGGCCCACGCCGCGCTCGAGCGCGACATGCCCGTGCTGGGGATCTGCAGGGGCATGCAGATGCTGAACGTGAGCTGCGGCGGCACGCTGGTGCAGCACCTGCCCGAGCTGGTCGGGCACGAGGATCACCGGCACACGCCCGGCGCCTACAGCGACCACGGTGTCCGCCTCGAGCCGGGCAGCCTCGCGGCACGAGCGGTCGGGTCCGATCGAAGCGCGGTCAAGTCCCACCACCACCAGGGCATCGACGAGGTCGGCGAGGGCCTCACAGTGGTGGGCTGGGCGGACGCCGACGACGGCGTGGAGGCGATCGAGCTGCCGGGCAAGCCGTACGCGCTGGGCGTGCTCTGGCACCCGGAGGAGGACGAGCGATCGAGCGTGATCGGGTCGCTGGTGGAGGCGGCGCGGGCCTACCGGGGTGCGGCCGCATAGTCCCGCGCGGCCTCGGCGAACGCCTCGAACAGCTCCCGCTTGTCCCCGGCCTCGGGGTGCCATTGCACGCCGAGCACCCAGCCGGGTCCGTCGCGCAGCTCGATCGTCTCGGCCACACCGTCGCGGGCCCGGCCGCTCACGATGAGTCCTTCGCCGAGGCGGTCGATCGCCTGGTGGTGGTGGCAGCGCGCTTCGTGCACCGGCTCCCCGAGCGCGCGCTCCGCCAGCGACCCCGCGCCGAGGTCGATGACGTGTTCCGTGCCCGCGAAGGTTCCGATCACCCGGCGGTGCGAGTTCTGCCCGTCCTCGCCGACCAGGTGCTGCTCGAGCGTGCCGCCCAGCGCCACGTTGAGCAGCTGCATCCCGCGGCAGATGCCGAGGAACGGCACGCCGCGCTCGATCGCCGCCCGCGTCAACGCGAGCTCGAACTCGTCGCGATCGCGGTAGGTGGTCTCCGTGTACTCGCTGCGCGACTGGCCGTAGACCTCCGGATCGAGGTCGGCGCCGCCGATCACCATCAGCCCGTCGACCCGGTCGAGCAGCGCCTCCGGGGCGCGCGCGTCCACCGGCAGCAGCAGGGCATGGGCGCCGGTCGTTTGGATCGCGTATACGTAAGTGTCCGCCACCAGGTGGGCGGTCTGATCCCAGAACGCCCACCGCGCTCGTTCCCGGACGGCGCAGATGCCGATCGCGATTTCCCCAGCCGTCGCCATGACTTATGCTCCGGCCCGATGGTAAAGGTGTCCCCGGCAGTCCATTTCTGCCCATGGTGAGCGTCGTCGAGCCGGCCACCGAGGAGGTCCTCGCTGAGTTGCCGCAGGCGGGTGTCGAGGAGACCGACGCGGCGATCGCCCGGGCCCGGGAGGCGTTCCCCGCGTGGAGGCGGATCGCCGCCGGCGAGCGCGCGGAGCTGCTGCGCAGCGTGGCCGCCCGCGTCCGTGAGAGCGCCGAGGACCTGGCCCGTCTCGAGGCCCGCAACGTCGGCAAGCCGATCTCCGACGCGCGCGGCGAGGTCGAGATGGTCGCCGACGTCTTCAGCTACTACGCGGGCGCGCCCGAGCGGCTGCTCGGCGACACGATCCCGGTGGACGGCGGCCTCGACTTCACGTTCCGCGAACCGCTCGGAGTGGTGGGCCTGATCACGCCGTGGAACTTCCCGCTGGCGATCGTCTCATGGAAGCTCGGCCCGGCGCTCGCGGCGGGCAACACGGTCGTGCTGAAGCCCGCCGAGCTGACGCCGCTGACCGCGCTCGAGCTGGAGAAGCTCGTGGTCGAGGCCGGCATCCCCGAGGGCGTGTTCAACGTCGTCGTCGGGCAGGGGCGGGTGGTCGGCGAGCGCATGGTCGAGCACCCCGACGTGGCCAAGGTGGCCTTCACGGGATCCACAGAGGTCGGCCGCCGCATCGCGGCCCGGGCGGCGGAGACGATCAAGCGTGTCACGCTCGAGCTGGGCGGCAAGTCGGCCAACGTGATCTTCGCCGACGCCGACCTCGAGCGCGCCGCGGCGGCGGCGCCGATGGCGGTGTTCGGCAACGCCGGCCAGGACTGCTGCGCTCGCTCGCGCATCCTGGTCGAGCGCTCCGCGCTGGACCGGTTCATGTCCGCGCTCGAGGAGGCGGTCGAGGCGATCCGGGTCGGTGACCCGCTCGACGACTCGACCGAGATGGGCCCGCTGATCTCGGCGGGTCAGCGGGAGTCGGTTGCGACATACGCCGACGACGATGCGCCGATCGCGATCCGCGGCAGCGCGCCCGAGGGCAAGGGCTACTGGTTCCCGCCGACCGTGCTCTGTCCGGTGTCGAACGACGATCGCGCCGCGCGCGAGGAGATCTTCGGCCCTGTCGCCTGCGTGATCCCCTTCCGCGACGAGGAGGAGGCGGTGCGGCTGGCCAACGACACGATTTACGGCCTGTCCGGGTCGGTCTGGACGCGCGACGGCGCCAGGGCGCTGCGGGTGGCGCGGGCGATCGACACCGGCGTGATGTCGATCAACTCGAACAACTCCGTGCGCGTTACCACGCCGTTCGGCGGCTTCAAGCAGTCGGGCACCGGCCGCGAGCTGGGCCCGCATGCGCTCGAGCACTACACCGAGCTGAAGAACGTCTACTACGCGACGGAGGGCTGATGGGTCGACTCGACGGGAAGGTCTGCGTCATCACCGGGACGGCGAGCGGGATCGGCGCGGAGTCGGCGCGCCTGTTCGGTTCGGAGGGCGCGCAGGTGGTGGGCGTGGACCTCAGTCCGGACGCCGTCGGCGACCTCACGATCCAGGCCGACGTGACCGACCCCGAGCAGGTCGAGGGCATGTACGCGCAGGCGCGCGAGCGCTTCGGCAAGGTCGACGTGCTGTTCAACAACGCGGGCATCTCACCCGACGACGACGCCTCCATCCTCGACACGTCCGTCGAGGCCTGGGACCGCGTGCAGAACGTGAACCTCAAGTCCGTTTTCCTGTGCTGCAAGTTCGGCATCCCGCACCTGCTCGACAACGGCGGGGGGTCGATCATCAACGTCGCGTCGTTCGTCGCGGTGATGGGGGCCGCCGTCTCGCAGGTGTCCTACACGGCGTCCAAGGGCGGTGTGCTGGCGATGTCGCGCGAGCTGGGCGTGGAGTTCGCCCGCCGCGGCATCCGAGTGAACGCGCTCTGCCCCGGCCCGGTGAACACTCCCCTGCTGCAGGAGCTGTTCGCCAAGGACCCGGAGAAGGCGGAGCGCCGGCTGGTCCACCTGCCGCCCGGCCGCTTCGCCGAGCCGGGCGAGCTGGCGGCGGGGGCGCTCTTTCTCGCCGGCGACGAGTCGAGCTTCGTCAACGCCACGACCTTCATGGTCGACGGCGGGCTGACCGTCGCCTACCTCACGCCGCAGTAGCGAGGAAGCGCTCCGCGATCTCGCGGCCGACGTCGTTCCAGGCCGCGATCTTGCCTTCCGTCTCGGCTCGGATCGCCTCCGGGTCGAGCCCGGTGGCCACGGCGCCGGGATCGTCGTCCCACGAGCGAAGCCATGAGCCGTAGTCGGCCTCGGTCACCTCGGGATGGAACTGCAGCCCCCATGCCGGGCGGTCCTCGGCGCGAAAGGCCTGGAGGCAGCGGGCGCTGCGCGCGAGCGCCACGGCGCCGGGCGGGAGCAGCCACTCGTAGTGGTGCCACTGGAGGCTCTCGAAGCGCTCGGGCAGGAAGCCCAGCAGGGGATCGGCCGACCCGTCCGGCGTCAGCGCCACCTGGTGCCAGCCGATCTCCGGTTCGGCGGCGCGGCGCACCACGGCGCCCGCCGCTTCGGCAAGCAGCTGGGAGCCGAAGCAGACGCCGAGCAGTGGCGTGCGGTGTTCGAGCAGGTCGGCCAAAAGGCCCTTCTCGGGTCGCAGCCAGGGATAGGCGTCCTCCTGGTCGACCTGTGCCTCGGCGCCGAACACGATCGCGGCATCGAGACCTTCGACCGGGGGCGGTGGCTCCTCGTGCGGCAGCCATTCGACCAGCTCGTGGCCCGCCTCGCGCGCGGGCTCCGCGAACACGCCCGCAGCCGCGTTACGGTGGTGAACGACCAGCAGAACGCGCAAGCGGTTAGACCGCGGGTGCCTCTGGTCCCGCCGGCGGAGCGGGTGGCGTGGTCGGGTCCGGTGGCGGCGGCGCGGCGCCTCCGGTTGTGTCCTCGGCCAGCGGCTGGCCCTTGGCGCGCCGCAGCTCGACGTACATCACGGTCGCCGCGATGGCGCTCAGCGGGCCGATCAGGACGCGCACGATCAGGTCGGCGATCGCGTACCCGGCGAAGGAGTCGCCGCGGAAGTCGCGATCGCGTTGAGAATCCCGCCGATCACGAGCTGGAGCAGGAACAGAACCACGATCACGCCGAACACCTGCCAACCGCTCCCCCGAACCAGCTCGCGGCTGCGACCGAAAGATCCCATGACACCCGTCCGGTCGATGACGATCGCGGGCACGATCACCGCCCAAATCGTGAGCAGGAACAGGCCCGGCACGATCAGCAGGATGAAGCCGATCAGGACCCCGATGCCGGCCAGGACGCCCGCCCCGAACAGGGGCCAGATGAACGGCGTAGCCGATGAGAAGAGGCTGCCGACCGTGTGGTCGCGACGCCCGTCGAGGATGTCGCGGACCGCCTCGACCACCATCCCCTGGTACCAGTAGGTGGCGATCACGGCGATCGCGGCCGACAGCAGCGCCGCGAGCACTCCTCCGCTCGTGAGCACTATCCCGTTGAGGATCGCGACTGGAAGGAACAGCACCAGCGCCGCCGGGATCAGCAGCGTGAACTGCTCCCGGTAGATCGTGAAGATGCGCTCGAAGACACGTCCGGTGTCCAGCTTGGCGTTCATGCGGGAGAATCTATCCCGTGTCGCAGACGCTGAGAGGTCACCTCCTGATCGCGGCGCCGTCGCTGTTCGACTATTTCCGGCGCACGGTCGTGCTCGTGATCGAGCACACCCCTGAGGGGGCGATGGGAGTGGTGCTCAATCGCGAGTCGGAGACGCGCGTGGCGGAGGCCGTGCCGCAGCTCGCCGAGCTCGCCGCGGAGGACGCCCTGGTGAGGGTGGGTGGGCCGGTCGCGCCCGAGTCCGTGGTCGCGCTTGGCGAGTTCGGAGACCCCTCGGAGGCCGGTTTGCAGGTGGTCGGCCAGCTCGGCACGCTGGATCCCGACTCGGGCAACGAGTCGGTGCGGCGGCTGCGCGTATACGCCGGCTACGCCGGTTGGGGCGCCGGGCAGCTCGACGGCGAACTCGAGCAGGACGCCTGGCTCGTGGCGCCCGCCGAGCAGGACGACCCGTTCAGCGATGAGGACATCTGGTCGCGCGCGCTCGAGCGCAGGGGCGGCGCGTACCGGCTGCTCGCCACGATGCCGCCGGACCCCTCGCAGAACTGAGCCGCCGGCCGCCGGGCACGTCGAAGGAGGTGACGCAGAGCGCCCGTCATGCCGGTAGCGGGCCGGGGATCGCGGCCGGCGGCTTCACCTGCGAGCGGCACGCGCGCGCCTCGGTCGCCACGGCCTCCGCCCGCGCGCGGTTGCCCTCCGCGTTCACGTGCACCAGGTCCACCAGCCAGTCCCTGTGCGCCTCGACGATCGCGTGCCAGTCGACCACGCGCAGGTTCTCGCGCGCGAGGTCCTCTTGGCCGAGCACGAAGTTGAGCGCCTCGAACGTCGGCTCCTCCAGCCGCAGCCGCCAGACGTTGGCCCAGACGACGCAGCGGTGCGGGCCCGCGATGCGCATGACTCGACGGATCGCGCGGCGGAACCGCTCGGGCCGAGTGGGGTCGTCTCCGGTCCCCGAGCTGACGTGGATCACCGGCGGCAGCGTGCTCGCCTTGGTGCGTACGCGGAGGTCGTGCGCCGTCTGCGCGGCCGAGCGTGCGAAGCTGAAGTCGTCCTGGATCTTCCAGTGGCGGAGCTCCTGACGGAGGTAGGGCTTGTTGTCGTAGGCGAGCGAATCGCCGATCACGAGCAGCTGGTGCGGGGGCACCTGGGCTGATGCTGCGGGCGCCGCCGCTCCGAGCAGGAGCAGCACGGCGAGCACGCGCCTCACCGGCAGCGGCGCACCGCGCGGGCGATTGCCTTCGCCCTGGACCGGTAGCCGTCGGCGTTCACGTGCACGCCGTCGCCCCCCAGCCACTGCGGGTTCTCGCGAACCATGCGCACCCAGTTGACCACCCTCAGATTCTGCCTCGGCCGCGACTCCTGGGCAAGTGCGCGGTTGTAGCCGGCGTAGCTGGCGCCCGCCACCGGGGGGCGCACGATGTTGGTCCACACCACGCAGCGGCGCGGCCGGGCCACCTCCATCACCTCGCGAATGGCGGCGCGGAACGCATCCACCGTGCGTGGGTCGTCGTTCGTCCCGAGGCTCACGTGGATCACGCGGGGGAGTGAGCGGCCGTAGGCGCGCATGACGTCCGCACCCTCGAACGCGTGCCGGCTGACGGCCACCGACTGGGTCACCTTCCAGCCCCGCAGGCCGCGCGGCAGGTAGGACTGCGTGCCGACGGCCAGCGAGTCACCGTTGACGAGCAGGCGGCGGCTCAGCGCCTCCGCGGTGGCCGGCGCCGCCAGGAACAGGACGAGCGCGAGCGCGCTAAGGCGTCGCATCCTCTTCCTGTCCCAGAACGCGGTAGTCCTTTGCCATCGCGCGCAAGATGAGACGGGCGGGCACCACGGCGCCTTCACGCGAGAAGTGCACGCCGTCGGACTGGCGGGCGAGCACCCGCCGCCCGTCGATCTTCAGCTCGTCGCTGTAGCGGCCGCGGTTGATCGTGTCGTAGATGTCCACGTAGCGCGCGCCCGGAACCGCCAGCGCGGCCTGTTCGACCGCCTTGTTCTGAATCGCGTAGATCCCGTTGAACTCGGGATCGCGCGCGGTCGGCGGCGGCACCCAGTAGACGGGGTGCTTGCCGTCCGAGCCGAGCTCGCGCATCACAACGGCGGCGCGGCGGGCGTACTCGAGCTGCCATTGCGGGTCGTCCGGCCCGTACCGCCGGCCCTGGGAGAGCACGTTGAAGCCGTCGTTGCCGCCCATCACCATCACAACCGCGTCCGGCTTGCGCGCCGCGATCTCCTGCTGGGCGTTGATCTCCCAGTTGAAGAACTCCGGGTTGGTCAGGCCCGTGGCGTTGCGCGCGACCACCGACACGTCGAACAGGTCGCTCGGCAGCAGGTCCGTGAGGGCCTCCCCGACGAACTGCGCCTGGGAGTCTCCGGTCACGAACACGTCGACCTCGTCCTGAACCGTAGGCTGCGCGAACCCCTGCGCCCGGCGCTTGCGCCGGTTGGCTCGCAGGATCGCGGTGGAGCCCCGCTCGAGCTCCGTGCCCTCGGCGGTCTTGCTCTCCTGCCCGAAGGCCAGGTCGAAGCCCTCGCGCGGCAGGTGCAGCCCGATCGCCCCGGTCACGTCGTCCAGCGGTCGGCCCACCGAGAGCACGGCGTCGCGGGTGTGTCCGGGCTGCATGCTCTCGCCCGCGCGAACGATCGCCTCCGAGTTGAACAGCGCGGCCACGGCAAGCGCGATCGCGATCACGCCGAGCACGCTGCCGGCGGGCATGGTGAGGGTGTTGCGAGAGCGCGGTTCCAAGGGTCAGAACTGGAAGTAGATGAACGGGGCCACGCCCTCCTGGCCGACGGCGGCGTCCGCGGCCACCATCACCAGGCCGATCGCCAGGCCCTGCACCGCCACCGGCCGCGCGACGAGCCAGGCCTCGCCCCGCTCCCACAAGTCGCCGGGCACGACCTGGAGGGCGATCGTCGCGACCACCAGGAAGACCATCGGGAGCGTAACGAGCGGCGACGGGCCGCCGGCGAAGACCTGGCCGATCATGTCGAACGCGGTCGAGAGGTCCGGCGAGCGAAAGAAGATCCAGGCCAGGCAGACGACGTGGAACGTGATCAGCCAGGCCAGCCATGCCGGCATGTGGAAGCGGTGGAAGCGCTCGCGCGTCCAGCGCTCGATGCTCATCGCGCCGCCGTGGATGCCGCCCCAGATCACGAACGTCCAGGCCGCCCCGTGCCAGAGGCCGCCGAGCAGCATCGTGAGCATCAGGTTGCGAAGCGTCTTGCGCGGGCCGCCGCGGTTCCCGCCCAGCGGGATGTAGAGGTAGTCGCGCAACCACCGCGACAGGGTCATGTGCCAGCGTCTCCAGAAGTCCTGCAGGCTGAGCGCGAGGTAGGGCCGGTTGAAGTTCTGCGGCAGCTGGAAGCCGAGCAGCAGCGCGATGCCGATCGCCATGTCGGTGTAGCCCGAGAAGTCGCAGTAGATCTGCGCCGCGAAGCCGTAGATGGCGAGCAGGGCCTCGGGGCCGGAGTGCGCGGAAGGATCGTTGAAGACGGGGTCCACGACGTTGCGCGCGAGCTCGTCGGCAACCACGGTCTTCTTGATCAGCCCGCCGACGATCAGGAACAGGGCCGGGCCGGCCAGCACCGTGCGCGGGTCGCGCGGCACGCGCAGCTGGGGCAGCAGCTCGTTGGCGCGCACGATCGGGCCGGCCACGAGGTGCGGGAAGAACGCCTGCAGGATGGCCACGTCCACCAGCGAGGTCGCCCTGGTCTCGCCGCGGTAGACGTCGACCACGTAGGAGATCGCCTGGAACGTGAAGAACGAAATGCCGATCGGCAGCACGATCTGCAGCAGCGGCAGCGGCGAGCCCAGGGCGATCGAGTCGAGCGCATCGTCGACCTCCGCCACGAAGAACCCCAGGTACTTGAAGACGCACAGCAACCCGAGGTCGAACACAATCGCCGCGATCAGCGCGCGTTTGCGGGTGCGTTCGGATGGTGAGCGCGCGATCACCTGCGCCGCCACCGTGTTCACCAGGGACGAGCCGACCAGCAGCAGCACCCAGCGCCAGTCCAGCCAGCCGTAGAAAACGTACGAAGTGACGAGAATGAACGGGCGCCAGGCCCGCGGGTGGGGCATCAGCGCCCACGAGAGGATGAACACGACCACGAAGAAGGCCGCGAACTCGATCGTGGGGAAGCTCACCGCGGGCATTCTGTCTACCGCGGCGGTTGCCGCCGCGTTGTTTGCGCCCCCTGCCGGTGCCTTCCAGGGCGCCGGCGGGGTGCTCGTAATCGGCGACAGCCTCGAGGTCGGCTCTGGCCCTTATCTGCGAGCGGGCCTGCCCGGCGCGTCCGTGGACGCCGAGAAGGGCCGCACCAGCAGCCAGGGGGTTCGGGTTCTGGCCGAGCGGCTGGGACCCGAGCACGGGGTGATCGTGTTCGGACTCGGTACCAACGACAGCCCGTCCAACCCCGGCGGGCTGGCCGCCAGCCTGGCGGCGGTGCGTCGGCTCGCCGGCGACCGCTGCATCGTCGTCGCAACGATCGTGCGGCCGCCCGTGCGCGGCGTCTCCGTCGCCGGGCTCAACCAGGTGGTCGAGCAGTTCGCCGGCCAGTCGGGCGCCCAGGTGGCCGACTGGCGCTCGGTCGTCAAGTCGATCCCCAGCCTGCTCGGGCGCGACGGCGTGCACGCGACCGGCGACGGCTACGCCCTGCGGGCCAGCCTGCTTGCCGAGGCAGTGCAGGGCTGCCTGCTCGGCGGAGGCGCGAGCGGAATTCCGGCGCCGCGC